>NZ_PNDK01000041.1:0-32128 GCF_005887265.1 Pseudoalteromonas sp. S1608 | reverse complement strand
AACTTCGTCATCACCAATATCTGGCACAGTGACTTCTTTGGTTGATGAAGCCGATGACGCAGCAGGTGCTGCTTCCTCGGTTTTTTCAGCTTCTTTAGAGTCAGCAGCAGAATCTTGCGCTTCACCTTCAAAGGTGAACACTAAAGTGCCTGTGGTAACAGTGTCACCCACATTTACTTTAATTTCTTTTACCGTACCGGCTTGTTCAGCAGGTACTTCCATCGCAGCTTTATCACCTTCAACACTTAATAGTGATTGGTCAACTTCAACTTTATCGCCAACGCTCACTAGTATTTCGGTTACTTCTACTTCATCGCCACCGATATCAGGTACTTTAATTTCAATACTCATTGCAAACCTCTTATGCGTACAGTGGATTTAGTTTGTTAGTGTCGATGTTGAATTTTTTAATTGCTTCAACAACCACTGACTTTTCAACTTCACCACGTTTAGCAAGTTCAGATAATGTCGCAACTACCACGTAGCTTGCGTTAACTTCAAAGTGACGACGTAGGTTTTCACGGCTGTCTGAACGACCGTAACCATCTGTACCCAATACTTTGTAGTTATTGCTTGGAATAAATGAACGCGCTTGTTCTGCGTAGTTTTTCATGTAGTCCGTTGCAGCAACAGTTACTGAATCGTTTAATACACTAGTGATGTATGGCGTTTTTTGCTCGCTTTCTGGGTTAAGCATGTTGAAACGTTCAACATCTTGTCCATCACGGGTAAGTTCATTGAATGAAGTTACTGAGTAAACATCAGACGCAATACCAAACTCTTCGCTTAAAATTGCTGCAGCTTTACGCACTTCAGTCATGATAGTACCTGAGCTTAATAGCTGTACGTTGGCTTTTTTACCTTCGTAGCTTTCTAGCTTGTAGATACCTTTACGAATACCTTCTTCAGCGCCTTCTGGCATTGCTGGCTGATGGTAATTTTCGTTCATTAGCGTTAGATAGTAGTAAATGTTTTCTTGCTCTTCACCGTACATACGACGAATACCGTCTTGCACGATAACCGCTACTTCAAATGCATAAGTAGGATCGTAAGAAATACAGTTAGGTACCGTGTTTGCAAGAATGTGGCTGTGGCCATCTTCGTGCTGTAAGCCTTCACCATTTAGCGTTGTACGACCCGCTGTAGCACCTAATAAGAAACCACGTGCTTGTTGATCCCCTGCCATCCATGCCATGTCACCTACACGTTGGAAACCAAACATAGAGTAGTAAATGTAGAATGGGATCATCGGTAAGTCGTTGGTGCTGTATGATGTTGCAGCAGCAACCCATGACGACATTGCACCTAGCTCGTTAATCCCTTCTTGTAATACCTGCCCTGAGGTTGCTTCTTTGTAGTAAGAAACAATATCACGGTCTTGAGGGGTGTAATTTTGGCCATGTGGGTTGTAAATACCGATTTGACGGAATAAACCTTCCATACCAAAAGTACGTGCTTCATCGGCAATAATTGGCACAATATTTTTACCAATACCTTTATCTTTTAATAAGATATTAAGTGCACGTACAAAGCCCATAGTGGTTGAAATATCACGCTTTTGCTCTTCAAGTAACGGCTTGAACGCATCTACTTCTGGTAACTGTAACTTTTCAGAGAACTTGGCAATACGTGTTGGCGTGTAACCTTGTAGCGCATCACGACGTGCATGAAGGTACTTGTACTCTGGAGAATCTTTTTCAAGCTCTAAGTATGGTAGCTCTTTTAATTGCTCTTCAGATACTAAATCATCTAAGCCTAAACGAGAGCGTAAGTGAGCCACATGCGACATGTCCATTTTCTTAACTTGGTGCGCAATGTTTTTACCTTCAGCCGCTTCACCCATGCCGTAACCTTTTACTGTTTTAGCAAGGATCACTGTTGGGCGATCTTTCGTCTCTTCTGCTTTTTTAAAGGCGGCAAACAGCTTTGAAGGCTCATGACCACCGCGCTTAAGGGCGAAAATTTCTTCATCGGTCATATCAGCAACAAGCGCTGCTGTTTCTGGGTAGCGACCAAAGAAATGTTCACGTACGTACGCGCCATCTTTCGCTTTATATGTTTGGTAATCACCATCAACAGTTTCGTTCATTAACTGTAGTAATTTACCTGTGGTGTCTTTAGCAAGCAGAATATCCCAACCGCTGCCCCAAACAAGTTTAATAACATTCCAGCCAGCGCCTTTAAATAGGCCTTCTAGCTCTTGAATGATTTTACCGTTACCCATTACAGGGCCATCTAAGCGCTGTAGGTTACAGTTAATTAAGTAACATAGGTTATCAAGCTTTTCACGGGCAGCAAAAGAAATAGCACCACGTGATTCTGGCTCATCCATTTCACCATCACCTAAAAACGCATATACACGTTGGTTTTTAGTGTCTTTTAAGCCACGGCCATCTAAGTACTTTAAGAAACGCGCTTGGTAAATTGAAGAAATTGGACCTAAGCCCATAGATACCGTTGGGAACTGCCAAAACTCAGGCATTAATTTAGGATGAGGGTAAGAAGGTAGGCCTTTACCATCTACTTCCTGACGGAAATTATCAAGCTGTTCAGCACTTAAACGCCCTTCAACAAATGCACGCGCATAAATACCCGGAGAAATATGACCTTGGTAATAAACTAAATCGCCGCCATCAACATCATTTGGCGCTTTAAAGAAATGGTTAAAACACACTTCGTAAAATGCAGCAGACGATTGGTAAGACGCCATATGGCCGCCTAAGTCGAGATCTTTTTTCGATGCACGCAATACAATCATAATCGCGTTCCAGCGAATAATTGAACGAATACGGCGCTCAAGATTTACATCACCAGGGTAGGCAGGTTCTTGATCAACCGGAATCGTATTAACGTAGTTTGTGTTAATGCCTGTTGGCATATCAACACCGTCTAAACGGGCTTGTTCTAACACTTGCTCAAGTAAAAACTGAGCTCGTTCAACACCTTCTTCGCGCACAACCGATTCAAGAGCTTGTAACCACTCTTGTGTTTCTAGCGCGTCTACGTCAATTTTATTGACTTCAGACATATGGAGGTTTCCTTATGTTTAAAATACTAATTTTATGTATTGAATACTTCACTGTTAACTCAAGTTAACAGTGAATGTACTTGCTTAATTTTGTTTGGTGCGTCTTAAACTACGTTCAATTCGCGAATGCTCTTTACCCGCTTCAAGCAATGCTTCTTCAATATAGGCTAAATGCGCATTACTCGCTAAGCGAGCTTGTTCAGGATTACCGTCAATCACTGCATCCATTAATAAGCGTCTATGCTCAGCTAATTGGCTGCTTATATCTGACTTTTTAAGTAATACCGTTAAATTTTGTAAAACATTCTGCTCAAGTAAGCTTTGCATCCCTCTTACTAAATGCAGTAACACTACGTTATGAGACGCCTCTGCGATGCAAAAATGAAAGTCATTAATCGCTTTGGCTTTTTGCTTTAATTCATCTTTAGCTAATGCAATCTGATCAAAGCTCTGTTTTACTTTTGCAAAATCGTTGCTTGTGCCGCGAAGTGCTGCGTAATAAGCCGCAATTCCCTCTAGCGCATGACGAAATTCTAATAAATCAAATTGCGATTCGGGGTGTTTACTGATCAAATCAAACAACGGATCAGTCAGCCCCTCTTCCAATTGATTTTTTACATACGTTCCACCACCTTGACGACGGGTTACAAGCCCTTTTGCCTCAAGCTTTTGAATGGCTTCACGCAACGACGGACGCGACACTTCAAATTGCTTAGCGAGTTCACGCTCCGGTGGTAACTTTTCTCCTGGTGCTAACGACCCCTCAAGAATCATGTTCTCAAGTTGTTGTAAAATAACATCAGATAATTTTGCCGCTTTAATTTTTAAAGACATCAATCAACGTCCGCGTTGTATAAGTGCTAGCAGCCCATTAAATAAGGCTTTTAACTGAATGACCTGACCAAAAGGTAAATTGGTCATACCAAATTTTGCCATACGTTATCAAAAACCGTAATTACTGTCAATTTACAGCAGTTTTAAAGCCCTAAGGCCAGCGTAACGTAATTTAAACAAAGTTCAAATAATACACAGATCACAGAGGGTAAAGAAAGGTTAATAAGATGAAAAACAAATGGTCAGACCAGCTGATTTTAATTTTCGGGGTTCGGGGTTCGGCAGTAGGATAAAACGTAGCGCCTCATACAAACATACCTTTATTTTATTGTAATCGAGAGTTTACCTCCCGCATATTTAGGGTCTAGGTTAAAGATCAAAGGTTTTAAGCCCGTTCCCCGTTGCTCATTGCTCGTAGCCCGCCAACTAATACCTAGAACCTAACCCCTGCTCTTTAACTTAAACCACCAAATAAAGTCATTAAGGCAATTAATACTAAATAAAAAAGTACATTTCGCTTAACCAGTTTGATCATGCAGGTGGCCTCAAAGGTGCAACCATAGTAGCGCTCTTCAACTTGTTCAGCCGCTAGCCCCGTATAAGTAACCACCTTGCGATTAGGGCTTGAAAAGTCAAACACGTAATGCAGCCAACAACTAGTCCCTTTATTAAAGTTACCAATCACTAAATAACCAAAACTGGTAATACGCGCTGGGAGCCAATCTAGCCAAAACAATAAACGGTGGATTAACTTAAAATGCTTAGCAATTACTTCATCACGATTGTCACTCACTAAGTCGGCAAAAGTGCGCACTAGCGCATAAAAAACAGCACCGACAACACCCAATACCACAAACCAAAATATAACCGCACAATAAAATCGAAAGTTAACCCAAGCCAGCGTTTGCCCTAAGGTTTCACCTCCTTGTTGCTCCTCAGTGCGCTTTTGTCCCAATTGCAAAGCGTATAAGGTAGCTGCAGTTTGATCACCTCGAGTTAATGCATTGAGGTACGACTTATACAAAGCACGCTGTTTAGCACAACCAAAGCACACCAATAACACTGCCACATTAAAAACAAGCTGCCAAAGTACAAAGTCAGATAAAAAATACACACACCCAATAGCAATCACAGGCAGGAATAGCCAAATTAAAAACCCCGTAGCTGTGCCAAATAAACCTTTATTGGTCAATAAATTAACAGAGCGAGTTAAGTAGCCATTAGCGTAATAACTCATTTGCCAATGCGCAGAGCGAGCACCTAAACGCTCAAGTATCAGTGCTATTATTATTGAAACCAAAACCATGTTGCTACTCGCTTTACTTAGTTATTCAATTAGGTTAAAAAATTTACGCCAGTTAAAACTCGCCCCAGGGTCGGTTTTTCGCCCAGGGGCAATATCGCAGTGCCCTACTATATTACTGGCTGTTATTTTTGGGTAATGCTGCATAATAGCTTGCGCCAATACAGCTAAACTTTGATATTGACCATCGGTATAATTAGTTGTATCTGTGCCCTCAAGCTCTATACCTATACTAAAATCATTACAATTTTGTTGTCCAGCAAAGCAGGAACGCCCCGCATGCCATGCACGTTTTTCAAAAGGTACATACTGTATAATCTCGCCGCAGCGCTTAATAAAACAATGCGCTGATACTCTAAGCCCTTCTAGGTCACTAAAGCTAGGGTGCGCATTACAATCAATACACCCCATAAATAAGTCATCAACGTAAGAAGTGTTAAATTGCCCAGCGGGTAATGAAATATTATGAATAACCAACAGCGAAATATCGCTGTGAGCAGGCCGCTCATCAAAGTGGCTACACGCACGCTGGGTAATATTATTTATAACGCCTAAAGAATCTATTTTCATATTTAACCTGAACTCTGGTTAAGAGATTTACTTGTATATAAAACCATACTAATACTTAAATTTTGCTGTCTCTAGCCAGAGATTTTGAGTAAAAACAAGGCGAAATTACGCGTCAATAGCTTGCCTATTGCAAGTAAATTCAACACATTGTTTGCTCAAAATAGCAGCTTGAGATAGATTTATTATCTAGAGCTCAGGTTAATCAACCAAAATTGATGTATATCAAGATGCTAATAGATTTAATCCCATAAAGATAGCGTAATACTAAACGATAAAATATGATTAACGCGTTATTTAAGCGCTGGCTTTTTAGTTTAGTTGTTAGCTGCTTCTAATTAGTAATTAAACAGAGTAAAATTTAGTTAATTTATTATCTACTATGAGCTTTTTCATGTCTATTTCGCATACCCTAATTAGCCAACTTGTTACCTTAGCACTGGATGAAGACCTAAATTATCAAAGCGCAGAACAAGGCGATATTACCGCACAGCTTATTCCGCAAGCAGAGCAAGCCAATGCGAAAGTGATCACCCGTGAAGACTGCATTTTTTGTGGTAAAGACCTAATCATTGAAGTGTTCAAACAAGTCGACCCAAGTGTGGTTGTAAACATATGCGTTAACGATGGCGACTTTGTCAGCGCCAATAGCACCCTATTTACCGCATCCGGATCTGCTCGCGCTATTTTAACGGCTGAGCGCACCGCACTTAATTTTGTACAAACGCTTTCTGGCACAGCCACAACTACAGCGCATTATGTAAAAGAGCTAAGTGGTACTAGCACGCAACTACTCGATACTCGTAAAACCATTCCAGGGTTGAGAGCATTGCAAAAATACGCAGTTAAGTGTGGTGGCGGTGCAAACCACCGAATTGGATTGTTTGATGCGTTTTTGATTAAAGAAAACCACATAGCTGCTTGTGGAGGAATTAATAACGCAGTAGCTCAAGCTAAGCTAAATCATGCCGATAAACCTATAGAGGTTGAAGTTGAATCGTTTGATGAGCTAGAGCAAGCCATTAGCGCAGGCGCCGACATTATAATGCTAGATAATTTTAATCCTGAGCAAATACGCGAAGCGGTTACCATTACTAATAAGCGCGCTAAATTAGAAGTATCAGGCAATATGACCTTGGAAACGCTCAAAGCCTACTCACAAGCTGGGGTCGACTTTATCTCAAGTGGGGCGCTTACAAAAAATTTACAATCAATCGATTTATCGATGCGATTTGAGTAAACAATGTAGAATTTATTTATATATTCTTAAGCTAATTGATTGACAGCTTTTAAAAAAGGGCATTAAATAATTCAAAAGGATTATTTGTAACAAGTTATTAAATTAATGCGTTTTTTATAGTGTTTTTACATACAAAAGCGCAATAAACAGTGTTAGACTCATTCATATTGACTAGTTTTAAATTTTTAATTAGTTAAAAAGAGTGGAAAAGCATTTATAAGCGACAGAGCAAAAATAAGCGACAGGGTTTATTTTTATAATTAACTTGTAACTTACACGGGTTATAACTAACTTTTAATGGTTGGGTTTATACTCAAATAAGGGACGAGTAACGAACAACCGCCATGCTGTGCGTTACTTTTGGGTCATTGCTTTAAGGTAATAATTTTAAAATAGTGATTACCAATAGTGCTAAAATGCCACTTGGCAAAAAATGATTTTATTTTTTGTAGTAACAGGTTAAGTAAACAACATAAGTTATATTTATAATTTATACCCGTTTGGCTTACCACAACATTATCCTTTAGGAGAGGAAACATGCAAACAATGACACAACAAAACCAAAAGGGTTTCACCCTAATTGAATTAATGATTGTAGTAGCAATCATCGGTATTTTAGCAGCAGTAGCACTGCCTGCTTATTCTAATTATCAAGCTTCATCTAAGCTAACAGCTGGTTTAGCTGAAATCTCAGCAGGTAAAACAGGCTATGAGATTGCTGTAAATAATGGCGAAACTGCTGATTTAACAAAAGCGGGACTTACCGCCTCTACTCAAAACTGTGACATCGTCGTTGACGCTAATGGTATTCAATGCACAATTAAGAATGCACCTACGCAGGTAAATGGTGCAACTGTAACTTTAACAAGATCAGCTGCAGGTGCTTGGACTTGTGCTACAGCAGGTGCTACGGATGCAACTCTAGCACCGAAAAGCTGTCCTCAAGGTGCTGCAGCACCAGTGACACCTTAATCGTGACAGATATTTAACTTTTAAATAAGCGCTCTTGTGGAGCGCTTTTTTTATATTAATTTTTTATCTAATTCGCGTAACTTAAACACTGTTTAATTCAAGTGAGTTTTATATGGCAAAAAAACAAGAAGATAAAGGCCTTGATACCTTTCAATGGGTCGGTGTAAGCGCTCGAGGGAAAAAACTGGAAGGTGAGCTCACGGGATCTAGCATTGCACTTGTTAAAGCCCAATTGCGTAAACAAGGTATTACTCCCTCAAAAGTTAAACGTAAAGCCAAGCCACTATTTGGTATAAAAAGCGTACAAAAAATCACCCCGAAAGATATTGCTTTAGTCACTCGGCAAATAGCCACTATGTTGATGGCGGGTGTACCGCTGATACAATCCATAGAAATGATAGGCTCAGGCTCTACCAATAAAAGTGTCGGCAAACTCATGGGTGCTATTGGCGATGAAGTAAAAGCTGGGTTGCCGCTTTCTAACGCACTTAGAAAATACCCTCGTTATTTTGATGATTTATATTGCGATTTAGTGGCCTCTGGTGAGCAATCTGGTGCACTGGATAAAATATTTGACCGCGTTGCGCTATATAAAGAAAAGTCAGAAGCACTAAAATCAAAAATTAAAAAAGCCATGTTTTATCCTATATCGGTTTTAGTGGTTGCAGGTATTGTAACTTCTATCTTGCTGATATTTGTAGTACCACAGTTTCAAGAAATATTTGCTGGTTTTGGCGCAGAGCTGCCCGCTTTTACTTTATTTGTTATCGCCATTTCTGAATTTATGCAAGAGTATTGGTGGATGATGTTGATTGCCGTAATGGCATTTGGCTACATATATAAAGAAGCCGCACTCAGAAGTTTAGCGCTCAGAGATGCCACCGACCGCGCCATATTGAAGCTTCCGGTTGTCGGCATGATTTTAAATAAAGCCGCTGTGGCACGTTATGCTCGTACTTTATCAACCACCTTTGCTGCGGGTGTACCGCTAGTAGATGCGCTGGACTCTGCAGCAGGTGCCTCAGGTAACGCAGTTTACCGGTATGCTATTTTGGAAATAAAAGCTGAGGTAAGCTCAGGCAACCAAATGAACTGGGCGATGCGTAACTCTAAAATATTCCCCGATATGGTAGTACAAATGGTTGCCATTGGTGAAGAGTCAGGATCGCTTGATGGCATGCTCGCTAAAGTTGCGACTATCTACGAGCAAGAAGTAGATGATGCGGTAGATGGCCTATCTAGCTTACTTGAGCCATTAATTATGGCAGTACTCGGCGTATTAGTGGGTGGATTAATTGTTGCCATGTACTTACCTATATTCCAATTAGGTTCTGTTATTTAGACAGATTTTAGGGTCGAGGTGCGAGGCCCGCAGCTCGTTACCCGTAACCTTAACGACCTTTAAAAGCGAAGCGTCTCTTAACCTCTTTGTGAATAATGACCTTGCGCGGCATAAAGCCCCGCCTACAGAACAATTAAAACGCGGTGGTTCCCCGCAACTCGTCGCTTGAACCTTGAACCTAACATCCTAAACCCTAACTTTGCACTTATATAAAACCACTGTATTATCAACACAGAATTTAGTTTTAGGTAAAATAAATGCAAAGTCTTTTTATTGATATCAGCAACGCGATGCAAGCTAACTTATGGTTTTATTTGACCACGGTTGGCCTAGTGAGTTTATGTATCGGCAGCTTTTTAAATGTGGTGATATATCGCTTGCCAGTAATGATGCAAAAAGAATGGCAAACTGAATGCCGCTTATTATTAGCCGATGAACTAACCAGCCCAAAGACTGAACAGACCACTTCACAAACTACTGACACGTTTAATTTAGTTAAGCCCAACTCATGTTGTCCTAAGTGCAAAGCAGCCATTAAACCATGGCAAAACATTCCTATATTTAGTTGGTTATTTTTAAAGGGTAAATGCGCAACCTGTGATAACCCAATTTCAGTGCGTTACCCAATCGTTGAAGCCATTACCGCTATTTTAAGCCTAGTTGTTGCGTACACTTTTGGCGCAACTGAGCAGGCTTTATTATACATAGTAGTTACTTGGATATTAGTGGCACTAACTTTTATTGATATTGATCACATGCTACTACCGGATCAGCTTACTTTGCCGCTTTTATGGCTGGCGTTAATCGCCTCAGTTATGGGTTATACAATAATAGCCCCTAGCGATGCCATTATTGGTGCAGCATGTGGTTACTTAAGCTTATGGAGCGTGTTTTGGCTGTTTAAGCTAATTACTGGCAAAGAAGGTATGGGTTATGGCGACTTTAAATTACTGGCGGTGTTTGGCGCACTGCTGGGTTGGCAATCGTTATTGACCATTATTTTACTCTCAAGCGTAGTTGGCGCTGTTATTGGCATTGCCCTACTGAGTATTCAAGGTAAAGACAAAGCAACGCCTATTCCTTTTGGCCCTTACTTAGCAATAGCCGGTTGGATCACTATGCTGTGGGGTACACAACTACAAAACAGCTATTTTAATTTTATTGGCTACTAACTATGAACAATACACAACATCATAAAAACAACTGGGTATTGGGACTAACCGGCGGAATTGGCTGCGGTAAAACCGCAGTTAGCGATATGTTGGCAGAGCTAGGCATTACTATTGTGGATGCGGATATTGTGGCTCGTCAAGTAGTTGAACCTGGCACTGATGGTCTAAAAGCTATTGTTGAGCATTTTGGCACTGACATACTCGATGAACATGGCTCATTAAACCGTGGCGAGCTAAGAGCCCGGATTTTTAGTAACCCGGAGCAAAAAACATGGCTTAATGCGCTGCTGCACCCTTTAATACGCACTAAACTGCTCACTGACTTAAAAAACGCGCAAAGCGACTATGTGGTTTTAGTTGCCCCGTTATTATTCGAAAATGGGCTTGATAGCTACTGTAATCGCACCTTGCTGATTGACGTACCAGTAGAAATACAAATTATCCGCACCACAAAACGTGACAATATAAGCACTGAACAAGCAAAGCAAATTATTGACGCGCAAATGTCTCGTGAGCATAAACAACAAAAAGCGGATGATATTTTAAATAATAACCGCGATTTAAACGATGTAAAACAAGACTTACTTAAGCTACATAATTATTATTTACAGCAAGCAAAGTCTACAATATAGAGTGACTGACCCAATCACAGCGCAATAAACTGATATTTTTATCGGTAAATTATCTGCTGCATTGGTACGATTAATGTATTCCTTTCTTTTTTCTGATAAATTGCTGAGTAAAGAAGGATTAAATCAGGTGCGCAATGAATATTAACTCACCGTTACTAAGAAAATTTATTACCCTCGGCCGGGTTGATACCGATACCGTAAAAGCCAGGCAGCAAGACTTTGCGTCAACCGCAGAACTTATTTCTAAATGCGGAAAAATAGATAGCAACGATTTAGCTGAGCAATGTATTGATTTGTTTAGAGTGCCTTTTTTTGATTTAAAAGATTTTAATGTTGCACAAATTCCTGCCGAGCTAGTTAAAGAAAAGCTGATCCGCAAGCATCATATTTTACCTTTGGTACAAAAAGGCAGAAAAGTATATATTGCCGCCTCAGATCCTACCGATTACGGCGCTTTTGAAAACTTTGAATTTAGCACCGGTTTATCGTGTGAAGTGGTGGTGGTTGACTACCTACAGCTTGACCATAAAATTGAGCAACTATTGGATGCTGCAGGTAGCCTTAATTTAAGTGAGGATGAATTTAAAGAGTTTGCTGAACTAGATTCTGAGCCACAAAAAGATCATACGCCTAAAGACGATGACAAAGACGACGCCCCTATTATTGTCTACATTAATAAAATTTTAATGGACGCAATAAAAAAAGGCGCTTCGGATCTTCACTTTGAACCTTATGAACATAAATACCGTATTCGCTTTCGTATCGACGGAATTTTGCATGAGGTAGCCAGCCCGCCAAATACCTTAGCCAGTAAGCTATCTGCCCGTATAAAAGTTATGTCGCGCCTTGATATCGCTGAAAAACGTAAGCCACAAGATGGCCGCATAAAACTCAAAGTGACAGAACGTAAAAGTATTGATTTTCGTGTTAGTACTATGCCCACTTTATGGGGCGAAAAAATTGTAATGCGTATCCTCGATTCATCAAGTGCCATGTTAGGTATTGATGTTTTAGGCTATGAGCCCGAACAGAAAGAGCTCTACCTCGATGCACTAAATCAACCTCAGGGGATGATTTTAGTTACTGGCCCAACTGGCTCGGGTAAAACCGTCTCCCTGTATACGGGCTTAAATATACTAAATCAGCCCGAGCGAAATATTAGTACCGCCGAAGATCCGGTAGAAATTAACCTCGAAGGGATTAACCAAGTACAAATAAACACTAAAGCCGACATGACATTTGCTAACGCTTTGCGCGCATTTTTACGCCAAGATCCCGATGTAGTAATGGTCGGTGAAATACGTGATTTAGAAACCGCTGAAATATCTATTAAGGCGGCGCAAACCGGTCATTTAGTGTTATCTACATTACATACTAACTCAGCACCAGAAACGATTACTCGTTTGTTAAATATGGGCGTACCCGCGTATAATGTGGCCAGTTCAATCAGCTTGATAATCGCCCAGCGTTTAGCCCGAAGGTTATGCTCTAAATGTAAAACGCCAGAGCAATTACCCCGTGAAGAACTTATGCGCCAAGGCTTTAGTGAACAGCAAATACAGGATATGGTTTTATATGCCCCTAAAGGCTGTGAAAACTGTACAGATGGCTTCAAAGGCCGTGTTGGTATTTACGAAGTTATGAAAGTTACTCCAGAAATTGCACAAATTATTATGCGTGGGGGTAACTCACTAGAAATTGCTGAAGTATCACTTAAAGCAGGGTTTAATAACATACGCTTATCAGGTCTTCGAAAAGCAGCAGAGGGCGTTACCTCTCTGGCTGAGATAAACCGTGTCACTAGTTTTTAAATAAAGTGCTTAGTTGCTTAACGATAAATTGAGCAGCTAAGCCTATATCAATTTGAGAGTAAATTATGCCAACTATGGTTAACTGCCCAACCTGCAAAGTAAAAGTAGAATGGTCAGCACAAAGTCCGCATCGCCCTTTTTGTTCAAAGCGTTGCCAACTTATTGACTTAGGTGAGTGGTCGTTTGAAAATAATAAAATTTCAGCACCCATCACCTCTGCAGATGAATTCAATCAAGACATGATTGAAGACATTGAAGCAATGATGGCAAAAAATGAAGATGACTTTTTTAAATAATCGCTCGCACAATATTAAAAAGCCAGCATTTAGCTGGCTTTTTGCTTTGTGTTAAAACGCTATGTTTTATGTTTGCGATGCTTTTTGTTCATTCGCTGCTGTATTTTAGCTAACTTTTCTTTTTGCTCAGCGTTAAGCAATTGCATTACTTGATGCTGGGTTTTTAATTTAATTAACCCCAATTGCTGTTTCTTATCTTGGCGTGCGATTAATAACTCTTTCGCTGCATTTTCATCAAAGTTTGGCGCTGACAGTAACGCATCCATTTGCGCTTTATAGGCTTGGCGCTGTGCCTTACGTGCGTTTTTGTCTTGGCTTCTTAGTGCTTTAATTTGCGTTTTTTGCGCTGTAAAAATCGCTTTTAGTTGTGTTTGTTGACCTTGCGTAAGTGCCAGCTTATCTGCTGCTCGCTCAGAGAGTAAAAAGCGCGCTTGAGAGTGACCTTGTTTATAGCCATCGCCTTTTGCGAATGCGCTGCCCGCACTGAGTGTTGCAGCTGTTAAGCCACATATAAGTACTAATTTTGATAGCGTGTTTACTTTAGTCATAATCATCACCTTTATATTGGGTTGGTTGTTGGCTGCTAACCAGTGTGTTCACTATAACTGGCTCAATGCAAAGTAACGCAAAGCAGTGTAAAGGTTATGTAAAGACTAACTATTGATACATTAAACGCGTAAAATAAAACCATAAACAGCGCGTAAGGCTTTATATATGAAACTATTAATGATTGATGATGATACCGGTTTATGCGAATTATTAAGCGAATACCTAAGTGCACAGGGCTATAGCGTTCAAACCGCACATGATGGTCAACAAGGCTTAGAGCTTGCATTGCAAAACGATTACGCGCTTATATTACTAGACGTTATGCTACCCTCTATAGATGGCTTTGAAGTGCTGAAGCAACTCAGGCAAAGTAAATTAACACCAGTGATTATGTTGACCGCTAAAGGAGAAGACTTTGACCGTATTTTTGGTTTAGAGCTCGGCGCTGACGACTACATACCAAAGCCGTTTAATCACAGAGAACTCCTTGCCCGCGTAAAAGCAATTACTCGCCGCATTGAACATATAAATAGTGTGAGCAATAACACTAATAAAAAGCTCTCTTTAAATGGTATTACTATTAATTTTGCTGCGCGAGAGGCCAGTATTAATAACGCCCCCCTCACACTAACGGGCACTGAATACGAAATACTCGCTTTATTGATAAAACACGCGCCAGATGTAATTAGCAAAGAGCAAATAAGCGAAGATGTATTAGGCAGACGCTTAGCATCTTTTGACCGTTCTATAGATATGCATGTGAGTAATATTCGTAAAAAAATAGCCGAGCATATTGAGGGCGATAAAATTAAAACAATGAGGGGAACGGGTTATGTCTTCATCCAAGGAGAATAAACCTCTGCGTTTTAGTTGGCTTCGCCACCCACGGTATTATTTATTTTTTAAGGTCTTTACGTGGTTTTGGCTGACGATTATAGGCACTTTTACAGCGCTCTTTTTCTTAAGTAATATTTCACTAATAAACGCTATTAGCCATGTTCCACTACAAGGGCCGATGCAAAAAAACCTAGAATATTTGGCACGAGGTATTGAGCGTAGCGCACATAAACACAAGCGCTCTATTAATGATATTATTACTCATCCGCGTTTAACTAAACGTAAGTTACTTTATTTAAATTCGCAAAATAGCGATGAAGTGTTGATCAGTAAAAATGTTGAGAACAATATTGATTTAAGCTTACTTAACTTTAGTAAGGGCATGTCGCCACAGGTTATTTTTACTGAATATTACCAAGCTTTTGGCCCTGTACGCATTCGGGTTCCTGAAGGGGAATTTGAGTTATATGAAATCGATATCAATCAGCAGCGACCACTCTTTATTCGCTTAAGATTATTACCCGTTTGGTTAAAAATTTCCATTGCAATTATCGCCTCACTTACATTAAGTTTCTTATTTAGTCGTAACTTAATTGCCCCTATAAATAGCTTAAAACAAGCAGCAATCAAGCTTTCAAACGGTGATTTAAGTGCGCGTGCGGCGATAAATAGTCAGCGAAAAGATGAACTTGGAGTTTTAGGACGCGACTTTAACCGTATGGCTGATCAACTTGAGCAGCTACTCAGCGCTCAAAAGCGTTTATTAGCCGATATATCCCATGAATTACGCTCTCCGCTAACCCGTTTAAAAATGGCTACGGGGTTGGCACAAATGCAGGCAAGTGAAGCAAGCCAATCGTATTTATTGCGTATTGAAAAAGAAGCTAATCAACTAGATAAAATGATAGCCGATGTATTGCAGGTATCGCGCTTAGAAGCTAATAGCCAACCTTTATCGCTGCAAACACAGTCGCTGCAAGTGATTGTTGACCATGTGATTAACGATGCTCAGTTTGAAGCAAAACAGCACAATAAAGCCCTAGTTGTACACGGTAATGTTGAAGTAAATATAGAGTGCGACGAAATGTTGATTGCCAGTGCCTTAGAGAACATTCTGCGCAACGCCATTAAATATGCACAACATACTATTAGTATTAGCTTAAAACACAGTGATACCATATACATACAAATATGTGATGATGGTCCAGGCGTCCCTAAAGCGCAACTTGATAAATTGTGTGAACCGTTTTTTAGGCAATCAGATGCCCGGGACCGCATCAGCGGGGGTACGGGGTTAGGGTTAGCCATTGCAAAAAATGCGGTAATAGCGCATGGCGGAAATTTAGTCTTATCGAATAAAGAACAAGGTGGCTTGTGTGCTAATATAACCTTGCCGTTAATCAAAGAGTAAAGCATGTTTTATAGTTCAGAAGCCCAGCTTGAGAATAATCAAGAGGCCATTAGTGTTTTTTATACTTCACATTTAACTAAAAGCTACTTAGATACACCTGCAGGAAAGTTATTTTACGCATACGCAATCCCTAACAATGCTACCACTGCAGTAGTGATAAGTACGGGGCGTGTTGAGGGCCTAGAAAAGTATAAAGAACTGATATGGGAGCTATACTGTAATAATTTTGCTGTGTTTATTATGGATCACCAAGGTCAGGGGCGCTCTTACAGACATCTTAAAAATAAGCATAAAGGCTTTGTAAAACATTATAATAACTACAGCAATGACCTTAATAACTTTGATCAGCAAATAGTTTCAAAGCATTGGCAAGGTAAAAAAATCATGCTGGCTCATTCAATGGGTAGCGCGATAGCAGTTGATTATCTAGCTAATTTTGAAAACAGCTATAAAGGTGTGTTTTTGTCTGCGCCTATGTTTGATATTTTTACAAAAGACGTACCAAAAATACCAACGCAATTTATTGTTAACTTAGCCACTTGGCTTGGTTTACACTCTTGCTATGCATTTGGACAAGGCAACTACAACCCAATCCCATTTACAGAAAACGTACTTACTAGCAGCGAGGAGCGTTACACCTACTTTAGGCAAGCCTATCAATTAGAACCTAACATACAATTGGGTGGCGTTACGTTTGGCTGGCTCGCAGCTACGATATCATTCTTAAAGTCGATTGATAATCTAAACGTACCAATTCCATTGTTTATAGCAAGTGCAGCTAGCGATACAGTGGTTAATAACAAAGCGCAGTATAGTTTTGCAAAAAGGCATGCTCATGCAACAATCGAGAGTTTTGAAGATGCAAAACACGAGCTACTTTTTGAACGTGACGAAATTCGAAAGCCGCTATTAACTAATTTTTATCAGTTTTGTGAGTCTGTTACTTCTTGAGCAGTTTTAGAATTCACTAAAACAGAAAGCGGATCGAGGTGGATGAGTATATCTACCTCAGATTCAAAACGAGCACTTATCATGGCTTCTACTTCATCTGCTACTTTATGGGCACGAATAAGTGGTAAATTGTCATCAAGCTCTAAATGCAGCTGAATAAACTTAACTTTACCGCCTTGTCGAGTGCGAATACCGTGCACCCCATAAACGTCATTATGGTTACGCGCTATCTCAAAAATGCTTTGCTTTTCTTCATCGGGCAGCTCTTTATCCATTAAGTGTGAGGCACTCTCTGTTGCTATATCCCAGCTGTTATAAAGTAAATACCCTGCCACACCTATCGCAAACAAAGGGTCAGCATACAGTACCCCATAATAGGCCAGCAAAATAGCAAGTAGCACCGCAGCGTTTAAAATTAAATCGCCTTTGTAGTGTACAGAATCGGCTTTTATAGCGATTGACTCTGTATGCTTCACGACTTTATTTTGCACAAATACAATCATTAATGTACACACTATGGCAAAAATACTGACCCAAACACCTAATAATGAATGTGTCAGCTCTACGGGGTTAATGAGTCGCTCAATACCGTGAAACGCCAATAAACAACCCGAGCCTGCAATAAAAGCTGCTTGCCCTAACCCTGCAAGCGCCTCCGCTTTACCGTGACCAAATCGGTGGTCATCGTCAGCAGGGCGCAGTGCATACGATAAAACCAAAAAGCTCATTAGTGTCGCTGTGATATCCATTAATGAGTCGGTTAATGAGCCAAGCATTGACGCCGAACCCGATGCCAGCCATGCCCATGCTTTGGTCGCAATCATTAGGCTAACCATGACCATGGTCACGATGCTAGAGGCCTTGACCCAAAATTCATAACTGCGATTATGCACGTATCTTTCCGTTTTATGCTGTATTTAATGTTTTCAGTATATCATTTTTTATTCATTGTTCGTGTATACTGAGCCCGTCAAATTAAAGATTTTATAGGGCTTATTGTGCTGGATATTGTTTTATACCAACCTGAAATTCCGCCTAACACCGGGAATATCATTCGTTTATGTGCCAATACAGGCTATGCACTGCATTTAATTGAACCGTTAGGGTTTGAGTGGGATGACAAACGTGTAAAACGCGCTGGCCTTGATTATCACGAATTTAGTCATGTGCAACGTCATGCTTCATTTGAAGCTTACTTAGAAAAGTGCCAGCCTAAAAAAGTGTATGCGTGCACCACTAAAGGTAGTCAATTTCATCACCAAGCACAGTATGAAGCGGGTGATTGCTTAGTATTCGGCCCAGAAACCCGAGGCTTACCTGATGACATGATTCAAGCACTGCCAAACGAGCAACGCGTGCGTATTCCTATGCAAGCCGATAGCCGCAGTATGAATCTATCTAATGCGGTAGCTGTGTTTGTGTATGAATCTTGGCGCCAGCTTGGTTTTCCAAACGCCCAATAAGGTTTTAGGTAAACAAAATACCTGTCACCTAAAACCTAGCAGTTCGTTTTATTCTGATTTCTGTTCACGACCTAATAAGGCCATAGCTGCTGCTTTCATGTCTTTATTTTCATAAAGTACTTTGTATATTTGCTCAGTGATTGGCATTTCAACACCAGCACGCTGCGCGAGTAAATACACTTCTTTGGTATTTCTAAATCCTTCAACTACTTGACCGATTGATGCAATCGCATCATCAACACTTTCACCTTGACCTAAGGCTAAACCAAAACGGCGGTTGCGCGACTGATTATCGGTACAGGTTAGAATTAAATCGCCTAATCCAGCCATCCCCATAAAGGTCTCTGGCTTTGCACCTAGGGCACAACCCAAACGCGATAACTCTGCTAAACCACGGGTAATAAGCGCGGTACGTGCATTTGCACCGAAGCCAACACCATCAGAAATCCCTGCACCAATAGCAATTACGTTTTTAACCGCACCACCAAGCTGTATGCCAATAAAGTCGTCATTGTTGTACACTCTAAACGAGCGACCGCAATGTAATAAATCGGCAATTTGTTTCGCAAATGCTGATGACGTTGATGACACCGAAATGGCAGTTGGTGAACCCTTCGCCATTTCTTTAGCAAAAGTTGGCCCCGAAAGCACCGCTAATGGCACTTCTTCACCGAGTTCTTGCACTGCCACTTCTTGCAATAAACGCCCAGTATCAGGCTCAAGCCCTTTAGTAGCCCACGCTATTTTTGCATCTGAGCGTAAAGCCGGTTTAATTTGCTTTAACGTGTCAGCAAACGCATGACTCGGCACAACAACCAGTACAATATCGCTAGCTGCTGTTGCATGCTGTAAATCAGCTTCAAGAGTTAAGGTGTCAGGAAAAGGAATATCAGGTAAGTAACGTTGATTTTTTCGCTCAGCTGCAAGCGTCGCAACGTCTTGACTATTGCGTCCCCATAAAGTCACTTTGTGACCATTTCGGGCTAAACAAATAGCAAGGGCGGTGCCATATGACCCCGCCCCTAAAACAGTAACAGCTGATGTTGCTGTATTCATAAATTATGCGTCTGCTGAAGCCTGCTCAGCTTGCGCTGTGCGTTGCTGCATGTACTGTGCAAATAATGCGTCAAAGTTAACTGGCGCAAGATTAAGTTGTGGAAACGTACCACGATTTACTAAGTTCGATACCGCTTCACGTGCATATGGGAATAACACGTTAGGACAGAATGCACCTAGCATGTGTGCTAATTGCATTTCTTCAACTTCAGCAATAGTAAAAATACCTGCTTGCTGAATTTCACACAAAAACGCAGTTTCTTCACCGATAGATGCCGTCACAGTTAATGCTAAAACAACTTCGTATACACCTTCATCAAGCTTATTAGAGCGTGTATCTAAATCTAATTTTACTTCTGGAGCCCACTCTTTTTGAAAAATAGCTGGTGAATTTGGCGTTTCAAACGACACATCTTTAGTGTAAATACGTTGAATAGTAAACTGTGCGCCTGCATCAGCTTCTGCTGCTGCGTTTTGATTTTGTTCGTTCATTGTTATTCCTAACCTGTTATTTATTATAATAAATTAAATTAAGCACTTAGCTTAGCGTCAAGGTGACCTTGTGCTTCTAGTGCCATCATGTCGTCACAGCCACCGATGTGTTCATCGTTAATAAAAATTTGTGGAACCGTGCTTGCGCCACCGGCTTTGGCGATCATTTCATCGCGAAGCTCTGGCTGAACGCCAATATCAATGTTTGTGTATTCTACACCTTTGCTGTCTAACAGCGCTAATGCGCGATGACAAAAAGGACAATATCCTTTGGTGTATAAAACAACGTTACTCATAATTAATCCTTAATCGGTTTAGCTAAGAGATATTAGCGACCGCTTGTTGTTGGCAGACTTGCTGATTGCCACGCACCCATACCGCCAGATAAAACATAAACCTGTTCATAGCCTGCTTTATGCATTGCGGTTGCAACACCTGAGGCAGTCATGCCTGCAGCACATACCACTATAATGGGTTTGCTCTTATACTTTTCAAGGGTTGAGAAATCAGATTCTTTAGCTTTTTCTGGGTTTAAGTGCACAGCACCGGCAATATGACCTGTTTTAAACTCTTTTTGCCCGCGCATATCAACAACCTGACCGTCTTCGCGGTTAATAAGTAACGTTAACTGCTGAGGATTGATCTGACGAATTGCTGAAAATTTACTTTTTATTGCGCCACTAACAATAAGAAACGCAATCGCAACCCAAGCTAGGCTTAGAATTGGATGATTTGAGACAAATTCAATATATTGATCCATTCGACTTCCACTATAAAGTTACATGCTAAAACAAGGTGTTTTAGATATTTAATTCATATTTATTGTACTTACACAATGAGCAGCCACTCATCAATAAGTCAATTTAGAGCACTGCTAGGCTACTCTGAGTTTTACCTACACATAGGCTTAACTTACCCCACAAACCTATTCAATACTTGAATAAAGTAGGGATTAGCCGCGCAAGTATACCCAAATCAGCTAAAAATGCGAGTTTAAGCACGCGTGAAAGCCACAATGTAGTGCTCTTTTAACTGAAAAATAACCTAACCCTTTAAAATATTCAATTGAGAGAGTGAGCTCATTGAAAATTTTTAATATCTTCTTTTCATTGCTGATCCTAGCTATAAAACACGGTATGCTTAAGCTTGGCATGTTGGCATTAATGTTAGCGTGTATTTTAGCAACGCTAATTATTCAGGAGTGACTATGACAGAGCATAAAAAACCACTGGTATTAATGATTTTAGATGGCTGGGGATACAGAGAAGATGAGCAAAGTAATGCCATTTTAGCTGCTAATACCCCTGTGTTAGATGAGCTTTGGGCAACTCGCCCTCATACATTAATTTCAGCATCGGGTTTAGATGTGGGTCTTCCTGGTGGTCAAATGGGTAATTCTGAGGTTGGCCATGTTAATTTAGGTGCTGGTCGTATTGTGTATCAAGATTTTACTCGCATCACAAAAGCCATTGATGATGGCGAATTTGATACAACCCCTGCACTGGTTGAAAACATTGATAAAGCTGTTCATGCCAACAAAGCCGTTCATATTATGGGACTGCTAAGCCCTGGTGGCGTTCATAGTCACGAAGATCATATTGTGGCGAGTATACAATTGGCTGCAAAACGCGGCGCTAAAGAGGTGTACTTTCATGCATTTTTAGATGGCAGAGATACTCCCCCACGCAGCGCTAAAGCATCAATTGAGCGTATTGAAGCCTTGTTTAGCGAACTTAAATGTGGCCGTTTAGCCTCATTAATTGGTCGTTACTATGCCATGGATAGAGACAACCGCTGGAACCGTGTTGAAAAAGCGTATAATTTAATCACCCTAGGTGAAAGCGACTTTGATTATGAAGATGGCGTAAACGCACTTAACGCGGCTTATGAGCGCGATGAAAATGACGAATTTGTAGCAGCAAGTACTATTACCCCAAAAGGTAGCGAATCAGTAAAAGTAAATGATGGCGACACCATTATATTTGCCAACTTTAGAGCAGACCGCGCACGCGAAATCACTCGCGCCTTTGTCGAACCTGATTTTGACGGCTTTAATAAGAAAAAATCGCCCGAGCTTAGTGCCTTTGTGATGATGACTGAGTACGCTGCTGATATTGATGCGCCAGTGGCTTTTGGCCCAACGCCGCTTAATAACGTACTTGGCGAATGGTTTGAAAAACAAGGTAAAACTCAGCTACGTATATCTGAAACTGAAAAATATGCCCACGTTACCTTTTTCTTTAGTGGCGGACGCGAAAATGAGTTTGACGGCGAAACTCGCGAGCTGATCCCATCTCCTCAAGTAGCAACGTATGATTTACAGCCAGAAATGAACTCAAAAATGCTTACCGATAAACTCGTTGCAGCAATAAAAAGTGGAAAGTATGATGCCATTATTTGTAACTACCCTAATGGCGATATGGTCGGCCACTCAGGTGTATTTGAAGCGGCAGTTAAAGCCTGTGAAGCAGTAGATAGCTGTATTGGTCGTGTAGTTGATGCCCTTAAAGAATATGGTGGAGAAGCACTAATAACTGCTGATCATGGTAATGCAGAGCAAATGGCAAACCTTAAAACAGGCCAAGCGCACACAGCACATACTAGCGAGCCAGTACCCTTTATTTATGTAGGTCGTGACGCACAAGCGCATACCGGTAAAGCCTTGAGCGATGTTGCACCTACTATGCTGCATTTAATGGGTTTGGAACAACCTGCAGAAATGACCGGTTCGCCAATTATGGTGTTGAAATAATTTATGAATAAAAGCGCATGCCGCATCATTGCGTGTATATGTGTACTAAACTCATTAGCCACTGCCGTTGCAGTGGCTAATGAAGATCGTACCAAAAAAGACCTATCCCAAGTACAAGTTGCTTTAGAGCAAAGCCAAGCTGAGTTTCAACAACAGCAAAAAGAAATAGCTAAACAGCAGCAAAAACTAAAAACACATGAGCTCGCTATAGCGAAAAACGCTAAAGCACTTAATATGGCTGAGCAATCCGTTAAAAAAACACAACAACAGCAAGCAGAGCAACAACAACGCGCGGCAAAGCTTGAAAAACAACAAGCCCAATTTCAACGTATTTTAGCAGCACAGTTAAAAAGTGCTTATATGGCAGGTAGCGATGACTATTCAAAAATGCTACTTAACCAAGAAGATACCGCCAAATTTGAACGCACACTTAGCTACTATAACTACCTAAATAAAGCTCGTATAAAGCAACTTGATGATCTTAAAGCACTGCAAGTTGAGATTGCAAAAAATCAAGCTGAGCTTGCGAAAACAAAAGAGAGGCTGGTTGCTTTATTTGAAGAACAAAAAAGACGACAAGCAGCACTTCTTGGGGCTAAAAATGAGCGCCAAGCAAGCTTACAAAACCTAAAAAAGCAGTTAAATAAAACCAAAAATTCCATTAGCTATTTAGAAGAAAACGAACAAACTCTAATTGCCACTATCAAAGAACTTGAAGAAGAAGAAAAAGTCACAAAAATTGAACTACTTGGCTTAAATCGTAATAAAGGAAAATTAAACTGGCCGAGCAAAGGGAAATTAGCGCATAGGTTTGGCCAACGTAAGCACGGCGGAATAAACTGGAAAGGTGTATTAATTTCTGCATCTGAAGGGACTTCTGTTAATAGCATTGATAATGGCCAAGTAGTGTTTGCTGATTGGTTAAAAGGCTATGGCTGGGTAATCGTACTTGACCATGGTCAAGGTTTTATGAGCTTATACGGACACGCACAAACCTTGCTAAAAGACGTGGGTGATATGGTCAGAGAAGGTGAAAGTGTTGCATTAGTTGGGCAAAGCGGTGGACAAGCCGATTCTGGTCTATACTTTGAAATACGTCATAAAGGGCGTGCTGTTAATCCCATAAAATGGTGCAGGCGTATTTAATATCAAAATAGCTGCATCCTGTTAGAGGCAGTTATGATAAACACACACATTTGCCAACAAAAAACCTCTGTGAAAAAGCGATCACCCTGCTTTTGTTTTATCTTATTTGTTTTATTAGTGTTTTTTGGCTTTATAAATACTACCTATGCAAGCTCGGTTAAAGACTTAGAAAGCCAAAAAATAAATGAAATACTGTTTAATATTCACACCTACTACGTTGATGATTTAGCACTGCAAAACAGTGAGTATATTGAATACAACTCGTCTCAATTTGAACGCTTATACTCTAAGCTCGACGCCTACTCTAAGTATTTAGATAAAAATGAGCTAAATGCATTATTTAATAACACGAATGGTCGCTATACCGGCCTAGGTATAGAAGTAAAAAGCATCGAGCAACGCACCACGATTGTTAAAGTAATTAATAATTCACCAGCCAAACAAGCAGGACTTCGCTCAGGCGATATAATTACTGCCGTTAATCAGCACTATGTAGAAAACAGTCCGATTGATTTAGTTGCACAATACATCAAAGACAGTGCTAACGGTAAAGTACAGCTAAGTATTACCCGTAATAACACTCAAACACCGCTAATATTTAATCTAAGTAGAAAACAAATTAAGCTAACGAGTGTAACTAAGCAACTACTTGACTCAGGTAGCGGTTATATCGCTATTAATAACTTTTCTAATCACACTTTGCATGAAGTTGCCTTGCAAATAGCCGCCATGCAAAACCATTATGGCCATTCATTAAAAGGCCTAATTATTGATTTACGAGATAACCCGGGAGGCACTTTAAAGAGTGCAGTTGCGATAGCAGACCTGTTTCTTCAAGATGGCTTAATTGTAACGACCAAAGGGCGCTTTTATGATTCGAATCAATCTTTTTACGCTAAACGCGGCGATATTTTGAAAGGTGCTCCGATTGTTGTCCTGATTAATGAAAATTCAGCCTCAGCAGCAGAAATACTGGCTGCAGCGTTAAAAGAAAATCTACGTGCAAAAATAGTAGGGAGTCAGTCGTTTGGTAAAGGAACAGTGCAATCACTTATTCCATTAGGCGACGGCGATACCGCCTTAAAACTAACCACCGCACGTTACTTTACACCACTGGGAGAGTCTATTGAAGGGATTGGCGTAACTCCAAATGTGGCGATTAATCAAACAACACTTCCACAAACAAATAAAGCCGTTATAATAAAAAATGAACAATCAGAACAAAACACCGTTTTCAACACTGAAGAATTAGCCGATATCCAGTTAGTAAAAGCAAAACAGCTACTTAGCATGCAATAAAAACGGTAAACTATTTAAAGATAATAAAAATTATAAAACGTGAAAATTATAAATTTAATGGTGTTAGCTGGGCTTTTTTTAATCCTATTTGCTACACCCCATGGTGTTAAAGCCAAACAAATAGCCATAGTGATCGATGACATAGGTTATCATCAACGTGACCTAGAATTCCTAAGTTTACCTGGGCAATTGTCTTATTCAATTTTGCCTCATACCCCCTATTCTCAAATATTTGCAACCCTTGCTAGTCAGTCAGATAAAGAGCTCCTGTTGCATGTGCCTATGCAAGCTTTAAATGGTAAAAAGCTAGGCCCTGGGGCACTTACTTTAAATATGGATAAAGCACAACTTCAACAAACACTCGGTAATGCACTGGCGAGTTTGCCACAAGTTAAAGGGGTTAATAATCATATGGGTTCTGCACTCACTCAGCAAAGCCAAGCAATGAAGTGGACCATGGAAGTACTTAAAAAGCGTCAGTTGTATTTTCTCGATAGCCGAACAACCGAATTAAGCCAGGCGCAAAATGCAGCTAACTTTTTGGGGGTAGAAAATATTGGTCGGCATGTATTTTTAGATAATATAACTACCCCTGAGCAGCTACAATTTAGGCTAGAAGAGCTAAAGTCAAAAGCAACTAAATATCAGTTTGCCATTGCAATAGCACACCCCTACCCCGAAACTATCGATTTTTTACGCCAAGCTTTGCCGCAATTAATCGAGCAAGGATTTGAACTGGTACCAGTATCACAGCTGGTAGAACGTAAGTATGTACAAATAGCCCAACAACAAGCCATTTCATTAAACTGATGGAGTAAGCGAACGCCTTACCCCAACAGTTAATTTAACTCAATTATAAGTATGGTATTTATAAAACAAATGTCGCTACCTTGGCATTTAGATCTGTAGCTCTGTCTTTTAATACTTCGGCTTGGCTTAAATGCGCGGTAGCTGAGGTAGTTATTTCATCGGTTACATCTTTAATAGCAACCGTATTTCTAGTAATTTCATTGGTCACTTGCGTTTGCTCTTCTGCTGCAACCGCTATTTGACCCGCCATATCAGAAATCTCATTTACCGCCAAAGTAATTTCTTCTAGTGCGTGTGCGGCAGCATTTACATCATCCACACTATTGTTGGCATAGCCCTTACTGCTGTCCATCAAGCTCACTGCTTTTTTAGTGGTGTTTTGTAAGGTTTCTATAGTGGTATAAATTTCGGCTGTAGAGTTTTGTGTTCTTCTTGAGAGCACGCGCACCTCATCTGCAACCACAGCAAAACCACGCCCCTGCTCTCCCGCACGGGCGGCCTCTATTGCAGCATTAAGCGCTAAGAGATTTGTTTGCTCAGCAATTTCTTGAATGGTAGTTAAAATGCTCGATATAGCCTGAGCATGCAAACTTAATTCACCAATAACTGTGGTAGTTTGGTCTATTTCGCCCGCGAGTGAATTAATCGTGTTTCTGGTTTTATCAACTAACAGCTTACCTTCACGGCTACTTTGTGCCGATTGTTGCGATGCGGTTGCGGTGTTTTCTGCATTAGCGGCAATTTCATGGGTTGCACTCGCCATTTCTGTGACCGCGGTAGCAACCATAGCCACTTCTTGTTGCTGACGCTGCAACTCACTGACACTGCTTTGGTTGGTGATCAAGCTTTTCTCTGCATCAAAGTCTAAGTCAGTAGCTAATTGACGAATATGACTGATCAGTTCATGTTGGCTGCTAACAAAACGATTAAAACTATCAGCCAGAACCCCAACTTCATCTTGCGTATCAACAGTTATACGCTGGGTTAAATCACCGTTACCATCTGCAATTGTTGATAAAGCTTGCGACACTCGGCTCAAAGGAGCGAGCAATACACCCAACAACCATGAAATAGCCAACACACTCAGTAAAAGTGCTACTGCAACCAGCACTAATTGGGTCAGCAATAAACTAATAAGCGGAGCCTCTAAAGTTTGTTTATCCAATACAAACAACAACTGCCAATCTGTATTGTTAATGTTTTCACCCCAAACTAGCTTCTCTCGGCCTTCACTCTCAAAGTAAACAGGAGTAAATTCACCGTTTTGACTGTTAGATAAAATTAATTGATGATTTATTTTCGAGTCAATACGCGTAATATCTGCCATTACTTTTCTAGCGTCTTTGTAGGCAATCACAGTGCCATCTTTATGCATCATAATGGCGTACCCATCCGCAGGCAAAGACATTGTATTGACGCTATCAACCAAGGCCTCAATCGATAAATCCCCCGCAACCACTCCGCTTTGCGTGGTTTTAGCAATAGAAACAACCAACAGATTATACGCGGTATCTAAATAAGGTTTGGTAATTACGGTGCTACTTTGAAGCAGTGCTTGTTTATACCATGGACGAGTGCGCGGATCGTAGCCGGTGCGATCAATACTGGGATCAGAGTCAGTCATTTTTCCGCTGCTATCTCCAAAGTAAGTTAACTGAAAGCCACCTGAAAATGCTGCTTGCTGAAGTGCGCTGAGCGTGTTGCCCTCAACCTTATTCGCAACCGATTTAATTATCTGCTGGCGACTAGCTAGCCAATCTTCAATACTCGTAGCCTGTTGCTTACCAGATTGGCTTACGTTATCAATACTGCTTTTTAGCAGTAACGCTTTTTGAGAGGTGTAGCTATTCCACGACAGCAATAAAATAATAACGGCTAGGGCAAGAACGACCGATAGCAAGATTTTTTTCTTTAGTGAATATGAGTTCATATTGAGTGTAAATACTCGCGTTAAATGAAATTGAAAGGCAACAAACCAGCAATTAAATGACTTAATTTAGGCTACGATTTGAGCGATAAGTCGCTCAGGTGCGCGAATATTTTCATATACCCAAATTAAAAACAAACTAAAATCATGTATTTAAATTAAAACCAAACTTATTCATTAATTTTAAAGAGCGTATATTTAATTAAAAGATACATAGATGTGACTAGAGGTAAGCAGAACAAGAAAAACGATACTTTCTATTAACCTTTTTAGTTAGCTTTTTTAGTTAAAAAAAAGCCCCGCATTTTCATGCAGGGCTTTATCAATTTTTTAGTGCGATTAACTCATCGCGCTTTGTAATTTTTTCATTGCTGTTTTTTCCAGCTGGCGAACACGCTCTGCTGATACGCTGTATTTTTCAGCCAACTCTTGCAGTGTAGCCTTATCGTCTGACAACCAACGAGCACTAACAATATCTTGAGAACGTTCATCGAGAGTTTTCAAGGCGCTAAACAAACGCGTATGTGACTGTTCTTGCCATTGTTGCTGTTCAATATCGTCAGCTAAATCCGCAGAACCATCGGTTAAGTACTGTACCGGTGAGTAAGTACTAGTTGGCGCGTCATCATTATCGTCGCCAGTTAAATCAAAGCCCATGTCTTGGCCGCTCATACGCGATTCCATTTCACGCACTTCTTTTTCACTCACACCTAGCTCGCTAGCTACTGTGCTCACTTCAGCTTGGTTAAACCAACCTAAACGCTTTTTATTTTTACGTAAGTTAAAAAACAATTTACGTTGTGCTTTGGTTGTCGCTACTTTAACGATACGCCAGTTCTTAAGCACAAACTCATGAATTTCGGCTTTAATCCAATGAACGGCAAATGAAACCAAACGTACACCCACTGATGGGTCAAAACGTTTTACTGCTTTCATCAGTCCGATGTTACCTTCTTGAATTAAATCAGCTTGAGGTAACCCGTAGCCCGAGTAGCTTTTAGCTATGTGCGCTACAAAGCGCAAATGCGACATAATGAGTTGCTTTGCAGCACTAAGATCGCCTTCTTCCTGAAGTCTTTTTGCAAGTTCCTGCTCTTGCTCAACTTTAAGCATAGGAATAGTACTAACAGCTTGAAGGTAGCCGTCCATACTTGCGCTTTGTTGCCCAACTGTAAGTGCCATTGCGTATAAATCTTTACTCATTTTTCACCTCGGTGATAAACATTTGAAACCATCTTAGCACTCTTTTAGTAAGAGTGCTAACTTGAATTTAAAACTTTTTTGAATCATAAATCAAGTGGTTTTTTTAGTGTTAAGTCAGTTTACGCTAGGCGACTGAATAACCTATGAATTGATTTAGCCAAAACAAAAAATAACCTTTTTGCTTTGGCTTTTTTATTATTTTAAACTTAAAACATGACAGTTTTAAGAATTATATTAGGGCCTTAAACCTTATCGGGTTCTATTTCTGAGATGTAACGATTAACCGATAAGTAAGAACCTATAAAGCCCAAGCTAGTAGCAAGTAATACCAACGCGCCAAACTCATTAAGACTAAGCCCTATTAGCGTAAAACTGGTTTGATACACCCCTGCAACACTGCTTACTGCAGCAGATAGCCACCACATCATTAATGCTACACAAATAAAGGCAAACAATCCGCCAATCACGCCATACCAAATGCCAGTCCATAAAAAGGGAGCGTGTATAAAGGTATTGGTTGCCCCTACTAGCTTCATTACCTGTATTTCTTCTTTTTTATCCATAATAGATAAACGAATTGTATTGCCTATAATAAGCGTCACTGAGGTAAGTAATAATAGCGCAATCGTGATTACACTCTCTTTTAACAAACTTAGTAATGCATTTAGGCGCTCAAGCCAAGCGATATCAAGCTTGCCAAAGTCAACTTCGCGTTCGGCTTCAAGTTTTTTAAGCAATTGCTTAGCTGCATTAGGTTGGCTATGTCGTTGTGTTGGTGTGACTAAAACTACATTCGGTAACGGGTTGGTATCTAAATACTCTAAAGCCTGACCAAAGCCAGACATTTCTTTGAACTCATCCAAAGCCTCAGTGCGAGAAATAAAAGTCACAGTTTGTATTTCGGGATATAGCGCTAAGCGTTTAACTAAGGTTTGCGTTTCTTTCTCGCTCATATTTTCTTTTACAAACAAGGATATTTCGCTGGCTTGCTCAAAACCACTACTCACTTGCTGCACATTTTTTACCACTAAATATAGTGTAGCGGGCAAGGTTAAACTCAAACCGAGTACTGCAATGGTCATCATTGAAGCCAATGGCGTGCGCCACATTTCTCCTAGGCTGTACACACCTTGGCGAAAAATATTAATAATAAAAAAGTAACCGCCAGAGAATACTGACTTTTTTTGTTTATCATTACTATTTTGACGGCTTTTGAACAGTAAACTCATAATCCCCCCTCAGCCAGTGGATCTTGGCTCATTCGTCCATCATGAAGCGTTAAACTGCGGTACTTCATCCGTGACACTAAGCCCAAATCATGAGTGGCAATTAAAACCGTGGTGCCATGTTTATTAAAGTCTTCAAACAGGCGTAATATTTCCATTGATAATTCAGGGTCTAAGTTACCGGTAGGTTCATCGGCTAGCAATATAGGTGGCGAATTGACGATGGCTCGTGCAATCCCGACTCGTTGTTGTTCACCACCAGAAAGTGTAGAAGGGTGACAGCGCACTTTATCTAACAAGCCCACTTTATCAAGCGCTCCATGTACACGTTTGGCAATTTGCTTGTGGTGAGTCCCTTCAATAATTAAGGGCAAAGCAACGTTATCAAATACCGTATATCGCTCTAATAATCGATGATTTTGAAAAATAATACCAATGTCGCGACGTGCATACGGAATTTGACGGGAATTTAATTTATTTAAATCCACGCCATTAATAAACACGTTTCCTGCAGAAGGACGTTCCATTAAGCTAATAAGCTTTAATAGTGTACTTTTACCAGCCCCACTGTGACCAGTTAGAAAGGCCAATTCGCCAGGCTTTATATGAAAGTTCACTTTTTCAAGCGCACGGTGTCCACCGGCATAGGTTTTACTTACTTGCTGAAAATTTATCATTTTTTATTATTGCCAATTTATTGTTAGCCTTAGGCTCTAAAATAAAATGGTATTCCTCGCAATTAAAAAGGGAGCAGGCTCCCTTTTGGTAAATTAAGCGTCGTCCTCATCTTGACTAAATAGCGCGTCAATAAAGTCATCGCTCTTGAAGGTACGTAAATCATCAATACTTTCACCTACGCCAATGTAACGAATAGGAATATTAAACTTATCGGCAACGGCAAAAATAACCCCACCTTTAGCAGTACCATCAAGCTTTGATAATGTGATACCGGTTAAACCTACACATTGATTAAATAAGTTTACTTGGCTAATTGCATTTTGGCCTGTACCAGCATCAATAGTCAGCATCACTTCATGAGGTGCATCAGGGTCTACTTTTTTCATTACACGGGCTATTTTTTCAAGCTCTTGCATTAAGTTATCTTTATTTTGCAAGCGCCCTGCTGTATCAGCAATTAACACATCGACATTACGTGCTTTTGCAGCTTGAAAAGCATCAAATACTACCGATGCACTATCAGCACCTGTATGTTGAGCTATTACCGGAATGCTGTTGCGTTCACCCCATACTTGAAGCTGCTCTACCGCTGCAGCTCTAAAAGTATCACCGGCAGCAAGCATGACCGACTTACCTTGATTTTGGAATTGCTTGGCCATTTTACCAATGGTGGTGGTTTTACCTACGCCGTTTACCCCTACCATTAAAATAACAAAAGGTTTTTTATCTGCTGGTATTTCTAAAGGCTGCTCTGCTGTTTTTAGCATAGTTGCCATTTCTTGCTTCATAAGCTCATAAAGCGCATCACCATCTTTAAGTTGCTTGCGATCGGCTGCATCAGTTAAATTATCAATGAGCTTCATGGTGGTATCAACACCGAGATCAGCAGTAAGTAACTGAGTCTCTAGTTCTTCAAATAACTCGTCGTCAATTTTTTTACCGCTAAAAATTGACGAGAAACCAGAGCCAATATTAACTCGAGTTTTAAGTAAGCCTTTTTTAAGACGAGAGAAAAAGCCTTCTTTTTTAGGTTTTTCCGCTTTTTTTGCCTCTTCCTCTGCAAGCTCTGCGGTCAGTCGCTGCTGCTCTAGACGCTCAGCCTCTTCTTCAGCTGCAATACGCTGTTGCTCT
>NZ_PNDK01000040.1:0-64004 GCF_005887265.1 Pseudoalteromonas sp. S1608 | reverse complement strand
CCCGTCGGGGTTAATTTGGAGCCCTTTAAAGTTATGGTGTAGTTCACTTCTCTAAAAGCGCAGCGCCTCTTTGCCCTCTTTGTGCATAATTCACTAAACCCTATTTGAACACAGAGAAGCGAATGAGGAGTAAATGAGAAGCCATATAAGTTTTGGTTTAATTTACTTCTCTAAAAGCGTAGCGTCTGTTTGCCCTCTTTGTGCGTTAATCACTTAAAACCTGCTTAAAGACAGGAGTCAATAACCTTTCAACATGCCGTTATCTAAGCTAATGCGGTTACTAGCTTGCCTTTTTCATGTGTTGGTTGCATTGCCATTCGCTCCGTGCCTTTTTCGAATTCTTGCTCTAACATTTTTTGTAATTCAGCAATCTGCTCTTTTATGGCATCTACATCAACCCCTTCCTCTCCTAGTCCTTCTGCCAAGGCTTCTATTGCTGCTTTTAACTCAGCTATAGTTTCTTTATCGACACCTAAACGTTGATAAATTAATGCCTCTTGGGCATTTTCTAAAAAGCTTTTGTCTTCTGGTTTAGCGATAAAATTAGGGGTTGCTTGGTTTTCAGCGGTACTTGTTGTTGCCGCAGCGGCAGATGTTGGCAGAACGCCACTCGTTTTTGCCACTTTGTTAACGGGATTATTGTAACTACTATATTGATTTTTAAAGGTTATTGAAGTCATTGGCTCAAATCCATTTTTGCTTTAATCGTTATATTCTTTAACTGAAATAACTTAAGCAACTTTGATACCAGTTAATATTTGATTGTCTCTAAGGCTTATTTTTATTTCAAATTAAGCCCTCTTAACTCATTTCGCACCCACTTCTCATCTAAATACAGCTCTAAGTGTTGCTCAGCAAACTTTAAAAAGCTGCGTGCAGCGTGTGATATATGTCGGTCTGTACGCACCACAAAATACCAATGGCTAGCTAAAGAGGTGTCGGTAACATTAAGCACTTTAAAGCTATTATCACCTTTAGGCAGCACATGCTGAGAAAGCACCGCAATCCCCATACCTGAAGCTACCGCCACTCTAATGGCTTCATTACTGGCCATTTGCACACTGTCACTTAATACCAACCCTCTACTTTGCAGCTCGCTTTCAAATAACATGCGAGTGGCGGAGCCTGTTTCACGCAATAAAAAACGATACGGAACTAAATCAGCCAGTTTAAGTGCGGTTTTATCGGCTAATGGATGATTTAGTGGCACTATAAACACTAAAGGGTTATGTAGAAATCTAGCAGCCTGGGCATGCTCTAAAGATGGCGGGTGACTAAATACATAAATATCGTCTTCTCCGCGTTCAAAGCGTGCTAAAACGGCTGAACGATTACCTATTTCAAGTGGTAGCTCTACATGCGGATGTTCATTACTGTATGGGCCTAACAACTTAGGTAAAATATATTGGGCAGTATTAACCATAGCAATTTTACATCGTCCACGTTCACCCCCTTTTAGCTCCGTTAAGTAATCCTGGTAATCTTCAAAATGACCAAAAACCTGTTGGCAAGTCCTAAATAAGGCCATACCAGCTTCGGTTATTTGCAACTTTTGTTGCTGCATAATTATTAACGGTTCACCTACCGCTTCTTGTAAGCGTTTAATTTGTAAAGAAACCGTAGGCTGAGTCAAATGAAGTCCACGAGCGGTTTCGCTTATAGAGCCGGTTTTTACTACACTCATAAATACTTCAAGTAGTCGGAAGGAAAGTTGCCTTATATTCATACGCACCTCATAGGTTTTTATCTATAGGATGTTATCATTCATTTTATTATTTGCTATATAAAGATTTACCTATAATAGCGCCGCTTAACAAATCAAATTAGTAATAAAGAGGAGAACAGCGTGCCTGATATTGTAGTAATGTTTTTTATTTTAGGATTAGCAGCGGGTATCCTTCGCTCTGATTTAGCTATTCCCAAAGCGACGTATGACACTCTCAGCTTACTACTCATGCTTACCATAGGTCTAAAAGGTGGCATGGTTCTGCATGGCAATTTAAGTTGGCAATTACTCCCAGAAATGGCCTCGGTTATGTTACTTGGTGGGCTTATTCCACTCACTTTATACCCTATTTTAAAACACGTTGTTAAGCTAAGCGTAGCGAATAGCGCCAGCATTGCTGCCCACTATGGTTCGGTTAGTGCTGGTACATTTGCGGTAGCATTAGCGTATGCCGAATCGGCTAAATTAGAAGTGGGCGCAGAAGTTACCTTGTACCTAGTTATGCTTGAGTTACCAGCCATTATTGTAGGTTTACTGTTGTATCGTAAGCTCGACAAAGCACACAGCGAAAACACCAACTTATCGTTAAAAGCACTGTGGCACGAAACGCTTACCAATAAGAGTGTGATTTTGCTCGTTGGCGGTGTAATTATCGGTATGATGTATGGCACCCAACAGGGTAGCCAAGTTACGAGTTTACTTACCAGTAGCTTTAAAGTAGTGCTGGCGCTATTTTTACTCGAAATGGGCTTGGTAGCTGCACAAACGCTTCGCCCTTTTCCTTGGCAGCAATGGAAACTGGCTGCCTTCGCCATTATTACGCCGTTATTTTTAGGCACCATTGGCGTTATGGTTGGCACCTTGCTAAATTTAGAATTAGGTTCAGTGGTTATTCTGGGCAGCTTAGTAGCGAGTGCTTCTTACATTGCCGCACCTGCTGCTGTAAAAGCCGCTATTCCCAAAGCGGATATTGGTCTTGCCATGCTTAGCTCGTTAGGTGTCACCTTTCCATTTAATGTTATTGTTGGGATTGGTTTGTATCATCAACTTGCCGTTGCCATAAGTTGAATATAACGCACTAAAAAAGCCCAAAGTGGGCTTTTTTGGTTTTATAAGCAGTATTATTTTATTTAAAACAACGCTTAAAAATACAACAATTTTAAAACAATAAAGCTAACTTACTTATACAAAAAAATAGCATGTAAGCGTTTAATTTACGTAAAAAAACATTTTGAATACTATTTTCATTTAGCAATTAAAAAACTCTTTACTTCGTTGTCAAATCAGCCTAAATTCGCCGCAAAATTAACCTCCTTAAAATAATTGCTTTATCTACCTCCCCTAAAACCAGCAATTATTTAACCTCTTTTCGGAACAATCTAATGGTGGAAGTTACCGCTGATAGTAAATCAAATAACCCGCTAGCGCCGGTTATTGGCTTATCGTTTTTTGCTATTGCATCAGGCTTTTTAATGAGCTTGATCCCGTTATCGCTCAATGCTTTTAACATCAATCTTGATTTAGCTCCATGGCTTGCCAGTGTCTTTTATTTAGGCTTATTGATTGGTGCTTTATGTATAGAGCGCGTAGTGGTAAAAATCGGTCATAGGTTGGCTTTCATCGGGTTTTTAGCTTTATTAATTATTAGTGTTATCGCCCAGCTGATCAGCCCAACGGCCACTATGTGGTTAATAGCACGCTTTGTGGCTGGTATGGCAGTTGCTGGCGTATTTGTAGTGGTAGAATCATGGTTATTAATGGCTAACACCGCAAAAGCGCGAGCTAAGCGCTTAGGGTTATATATGACTTCCTTATACGGTGGCAGCGCAGTAGGTCAACTTGCCATTAAACCATTAGGAACGACAGATGCTGTGCCCTATTTATTTGTTATTGCTTTATTAGCTGTTGCGATTTTAGCGCCACTCTTAATTACCCGAGGACAACCTGATACGCAAAACTTACAAAAGCTACCCCTTAAAGAGCTAAAAACCCTCAGCCGCCCTGCTATTTTAGGCTGTTTAGTGTCGGGGTTATTACTAGGCCCTATTTATGGATTATTACCGGTTTATATAGCCGCACAAACTGATCAAGCTCAATATACCGGCTTACTTATGGCGGTGATTATTTTAGGTGGCATGTTAGTTCAGCCTTTAGTGAGCTATTTATCAACCCGCATTATTAAAAGCTTATTAATGGCTATTTTTTGCTTTATTGGTACCGCCAGTGTGGTGGGTATTTTACATGCTAATAACTTTGCGGCCCTAGTAAGTAGTTATTTTATATTAGGTGCATGCAGTTTTGCGCTTTACCCGATTGCCATTACTCTGGCGTGTGACTCATTGCCTATGGCAAAAATAGTCTCAGCTACCGAAATAATGCTATTAAGTTACAGTGTGGGCTCGGTTCTTGGGCCGCTAATGGCTACCTATTTTTCAGATGAAAGCCATGGTGTGCTTATTTACTTAGGTGGCTGCTTAATTACTACCTGTATTTACATGCTTATAAAAAGTATGAAAAAAATCCCCACAGGTAACACCCCCGTTGCCGGCTAGCTAATGCAAAAAGCCGCTTAATGCTGGTTACGGTATTAAGCGGTTTACGCTTGAGTAACCTCTTTAGTAACCGCTTTATTTTTTAACTCAAATACTTCAATTTTATGCTCGTTTATGAGTTCATCAACAAAGCAGCTGCGATTATTATCATCAGTTATTATGTACACTTTATGTTTAGCGCGAGTGAGCGCCACATAAAATAAGCGACGCTCTTCACTGTATGCGTAATTATCTTTTGCGGGTAATAATGCCTCTAAAATTTGAGGCGTTGGCTTAGTGCTTGGAAATCCAAACGCTCCGCCATTCATTGCTAATATAATGACATAATCGGCTTCTTTGCCTTTTGAGCCATGAAACGTATCACACTCAATATGCAATGCTGAAAACTCTTGCTGTAAAGCACTTATATCGGCCTGTGAAGGTAACTGAAATCGAAATCGTGCAAGTAAATATACCGTGGTAGACTTGCCAGAATGTCCCTTAATCCCCTTTAGTAAATGCTTAATTGCGCCATTGTTTAGCTCCGCTATTTTGCTGTTTATAGCTGAGCCACTATTTAGCGTTTTTAGCACGCTAACAGCGGGCTTACTCACCTTTGCAACTGATTGAATGTCTTTAGCTAACTGCGCTGGGTTTTTCATAATAAAACCTGCGGCAACAACTCCAATTTTATTATTAAAGCGAAAGGTCCTATCTAATAGAGTTTGTGTTGTAAAACCAAAATGTGCGGCAAACTCGGTAGTAAGCCGCATATCTGCACCACTAAAACGGTAAATAGCTTGCCAATCGTCTCCTACTGCAAACAGTGAACTATTAGATTTACTATCGCGCAGTGCTTTTACAAGTGTAGCTCGCAGCGGTGATATATCTTGAAATTCATCCACCATGATATAACGCCAAGGCGATGTAAACTTTTTAGTGTTTACATAATCGAGGGCTTTAATGATCATATCGTCGAAATCTATTTCGCCCTGTGTGCGTAAATAATGGTTATAGTTGGCTAATAACGGCTTTAATAATTTCCAGGCTTGCTGTATCTGCTTTGAATCGCTCTCAAGTGTTATATTTGCGGTTTTATACACGCTGATTAATTGGCTAAATAAGGTAGCTAACTTGGTTAAATGACCGCCAGATTTTATCTCTTTTAAAAGCGCTATATGATTAGGCTTTGCAGGACTAAATTTAAACTCGCCTTTAACGTCATTAAGAGTGTTATTTATATAATTTACCAGTGCTTTAGCATATTGTGGTTTAGCATTGGCAAGCGATTCAAAACATCCTTCAACCCATTTTATTTTAGCTTTTTCGTTTTCAGCGAGTTTAGATATTTTAGGTGGCTTGCCCTCAACCTCGCTAATAATGGTTAAGCCGACGCTGTGAAATGTGGCCGCTTTAATGGACTCAGTGCCCAGCTTTTGTTTAATTCGTTCATCCATTTCGCAAGCGGCTTGCTTACCATAGGCGAGTAATAAAATATCGTTGTAATTAGCCTGCCCACTATTAACCAAATAGCCCGCTCTGGCCACCAACACACTGGTTTTTCCTGTACCAGCACCTGCTAGCACTAAATTATTATCGTCATCTATTATGCAAGCTCGGCGTTGTTGCTCAGTGAGTGGATTTGTTTCAACACAACTAAAAAAATCGTTATAGCGCTTTAATTGTGATTGAGTGTATTTATGTTGAAAAAAACGCGTGAGTGAATCGCTCCACTGGCTGTATTGCTCAAGCAATTTTATTTGTGTGCTGACTGTTGCTAAAACATCGCTACTTTTTATCCAAGGTAGCCAGCGTTTATATTGTTCATCTACTCGTTTTTTTATATCAGCCACATATGATTGGCGCAAAAACTGAGTGTGAGCAAATTGGTTTATTTCACTCAACACCTCATTAAGCACAGCAATATTGCTTTTAACCCATAACATATCAGTATGCGCTTTAAATGCCCTATTGCTGCCATATGCCCTCATCCAAATACGATACTGTTTAGAGTCGGTATTAAAGCGCAGTGTTTGCCCAAGCACACCATACTCATAGCGAATGGGCGACGTTAAATTACACCAACTCAATGTGGTTGTTTGTGTTTTATTGCTGAATACTAAACCTTGTGGGTTTATGTCGACAAAGCGATGCGGGGTAAAGATACGGCCAAATACACTAGCCTGAATAGAATTCATTAACAGCAGAATTCCTTTATAAAAATGAACCAATTAGCCGTATTTTAAGGGAATATGCCTTGCAAGGATAATAAAACCAATAAAAATTAGCCGTAATGTTTACACGAATTTTATAGCGTATAAAAAACACCCAATTAATTTACCCACCTGCTTGGCATAAACACCACTATGTGACTAATATCTACTCTAGATACAGTAAGATAACAAGGATTGAAACATGCGAATAAATTCAATTAGAACCAAAGTCATTTTGCCAATTGCTTTTTTAGCATTGATCCTTGCAGGCTTGCTAGTTGCCATAGCTTCAATTACTTACATACAAGACAACGCTATGAAAAGGCAAACTGAAACCTTTTTTGAAGCTGTTACTGTTATTCTCAATGCCGACAGAGACATATATCAAGCACGTATTGCACTTGAAAATTTACTCAGCGCCACTGGTGATAGTGAGAAGAATAAAGCAGAGTTTTTAGAAAACGCAGAGCAAGTAAAAGATCGCTTTAAAAAATACTTAATTTATTTAAAAGATGAAGAGGCATTACTAGCAAAGCATGATTCATTTTCCAACTTTATGCCTTTGTATAATGAATGGGTAAATCATAGTAAAACACTCATTGATACCAACCACTCGCAAGGTAAAATGCAAAGTGATTTAAATAAATCTGAACCTGAATTTATAAAAATACGCGAAATGATGGATCAGGCAGGTGAAGAGCTTCGCGCTTATACTAATAAACAACAGCAAGATAAAGTGGGGGCTGAGCGTTTAGGGCGTTATGTAGAAGCCATTTCAGAGATACTAAATGCCGATAGAGATATATACCAAGCTCGGCTTGCAAAACAAAAAATAGTAAACCAACACGGTGATTTAGCACAAAATCAAAAAATATTTGAAGAAAACGCAGCCCAAGTTATTCGTCGTTTTCATAGTTACCGTAGTTATTTAATTGACGAGCCGCAGCTAACACAAAAATATGCCAACTTCGATCAGCTTTACCAGCAATGGTATGAGCAAAGCAAAGCCTTGATTTACTCAACTCCTGCAAAGCAAGTCGCTTTAATTGATAATAATTTAGCAAAAGCTGATAAAAGCTTTAACGAATTAAGAAATATACTTGATATTGCAGGAGAAGAAGCACGCACGCATGCCAGAGCTGTAAAACAAGACGTACAACAAAGCATTCAACTTTTTGAAAAAATTGTTTTTATTGTGATTATTATTGCCTTTATTGTCGCTTTAGGTGTGGGCTATTACATTCCGAAAAAGCTAACCGATAATATCAATAATATTACCCTTCGTATTAAAGAAATAGCCGCTGGCGATGGCGATTTAACCCAACGTATTAACACTACATCACACGACGAATTAGCTGATTTAAGTAATGAATTTGATAACTTCTTGAGCCATTTACAAACAATAATAAAAAATATTCAGCAGCAATCAAGCCAACTTGGTGCAGTAACGGGTGATTTAAATGATGTATCTGATACCGCGATGGAAGTAACCCAAAAACTTGCTAATGCCTCTGAGTCAATAGTCAGTGCGGGTCATGAAATGGACATGGCCAATCAACAAATGGCAGAGCTTGCAAAAAATACCGCACAGGAAGCCGATATATCTAGCGAGCAGGTAAAGCAAGGTGTTCAAGCTATTGATGTGTCTAGCAAAGCGATTGAAGATTTAGCTAACGATATTAAGTCTGCATTAGCGAATTCGGTTGAACTAGAAAGTAGCTCTACCGATATAACCTCCGTTCTTGAGGTAATACGTAATATTGCAGAGCAAACAAACTTATTAGCTTTAAATGCAGCGATTGAAGCCGCTAGAGCCGGCGAGCAAGGCCGTGGATTTGCAGTGGTAGCTGATGAGGTAAGAACGCTTGCCACACGAACTCAACAAAGCACAGACGAAATTGATACCATGATCCAACGCTTAAATGACAATGTTAAAGCGTCGTCTGATTCAATCAAAAATAGCCAAACTAATGCCAATACCACCTTAACCAACTTTGACTCAGTAATTACCATTTTTAATAGCCTGACCCACGCATTTGAAAAAGTGCAGCAAATGTCGGCCGAAACCGCACAAGCTACACAAGAGCAGTCACATGTGGCTAACGAAATAAATCGAAATTTAGTGTCATTAAAAGAGCAATCTGCACAAATGAAACAAATTTCAACGCAAACCACGCAACAATCTAAAAATGTATCGGCTTTATATAAGCAAATGAAATCGCAAGTGGAAAGCTTTAAAGTATGAACAAGTAACAATTACAAAGTTAAGCGCACGTAAATTGCGCTTAACTTTTGCTATCGATAATAATCAATTCACACTCAGTGGTTGCCGTTAAAGTGATGGTTTTAGTCTGTGTAACTTCTGCGCCATCACCTTTACTCATGTTAACTGAGGCTGACTCATCGCTAATAATAAACTCTCCTGCCGATGCTAATACATAGGCTTGATGATCAATCGGCTGTTTTATTAATGTGCCTTTTGCCAGCTTACCACCATAAATACGCGCCTGCTGATTAATAAACAGTGCACTATCGGCATCTTTTGGATAACCTGAAACCAGTAAGCTAAGGCTGCTTGCAGCTTGCGTAGGAAACTTTTTACTTTCCCAACGCGGCTCAACATTATGTTGATTACTCTGAATCCAAATTTGATAAAACGTTAGTGGTTCATCTGTTAGGTTATATTCTGAGTGGGTAATGCCGGTGCCTGCACTCATCACCTGCACCTCACCTTGCTCAGTGATCCCTTTGTTGCCCATACTATCTTGATGAGTAATGGCACCACTACGGATAAAACTAATAATTTCCATATTTCTATGTGGGTGCGCACCAAACCCCATACCTGGGGCTACCCAGTCATCATTAACTACACGCAAAGTGCCAAATCCCATACGCGCAGGATTATAGTAATTCGCAAAACTAAAATGGTGCTTTGACTTAAGCCAACCATGATCAGCATTGCCTAAGCTATTTTTTGGGTAATGAGTAAGCATATTTTTTCCTATACGTTATCTCTGCGTCATTTAGTATTGACGGTCTCGATCATGGGCAGCATCAAACGTGTGTTTAGCACCCAAAGGCACAATTTGCGTTGGGTTAATGGTTACGTGACTGACGTAGTAATGCACCTTTGTGTATTCTAAATCGACCGTTTCCTTTATCCCAGGTACTTGGTAAAGCTCATTAATGTAGTTACTAAGATTATGAAACTCACTTAACTTTTCTCGATTACACTTAAAGTGCCCGTGATACACCGCATCAAAGCGAATAAGTGTGGTAAATAATCGCCAATCGGCTTCAGTGAGTGTATCGCCCACTAAGTAACGCTGTTTTGCTAATCGTGCTTCTAACCAATCTAAGCTATCAAACAAGGCGGTGTAAGCTTCGTTGTAAGCTTCTTGAGTTGTAGCAAAACCGGCTTTATACACCCCATTGTTAATGGTGTTATAGACACGGTTATTCACTGTTTCTATTTCTTCACGTAGCGCATCTGGATAATAATCGTCGGTGTTACCAGTAAGCTCATTAAACGCACTATTAAACATGCGAATTATTTCTATTGATTCGTTGTTTACAATAGTCTGCGTTTTTTTATCCCATAAAATAGGCACGGTAACACGCCCTTCATAGCTAGGGTCGGCTTTTAAATACAATTGGTAAGCGTAATCTAAGTTATAAAGTGGATCGCCCTGCTCGCCAAATTCCCAACCGTTTTCCATCATGGGTGCTTCAACAATACTCATAGAAATAATGTCTTCGAGCTGCTTTAATTTACGAAATATAATGGTGCGGTGCGCCCAAGGGCAAGCCAAGGATACATATAAATGATAGCGACCCGCTTCTGGTTTAAATTTACTGTTTTGCGCTGATGAAATCGTATCTCTAAAGCGGCTATCTTGGCGTACAAATTTACCGTCGCTTTTTTCAGTGTCATACCATTTATCGACCCATTCACCGTTAACAAGTAATCCCATGTCCGTCTCCTTAGTTTATAGAGTGTGCCAACCTTACGCAGGTTGGCAGCTTAAAGTTCAATCACTTATGTGATCAGCTTATTGATTTAATTTGTTATGAATTTTTCCATCAAGGGATAGCTTTCCAGCTCCTTGGATCAGTAAAGCTAGGGTAATGGCTAACAGCGATAACGCAAATTCATAACCGTTATTGCTCATAAATAAACCGTTATCTATGTGTGTGGTAAAAATAGCAACTACCATAGTGATAGCCAGTACAAAACTCGCAGGACGCACCAGTAAACCAACGATGAGTAGTAACCCACCAAAAAATTCAGCGCCACCGGCCATTAATGCCATTAAATAGCCCGGTGCTAAGCCAATCGACTCCATCCATTGCCCTGTGCCTTCCAAGCCATAGCCACCAAACCACGCAAACAGTTTTTGTGCCCCATGAGCGCTAAACACTAATCCTGCAATAAGCCTTAATGGTAGTGTTGCAAAAGACTGTTCAGTTTTTGTGATGGCATCTGTAATATTTTTAATCGTCATAGTTTTAACCTGTATAGTTCCAATTGAGTATGCAGCTATTGTATAAGTTGAATTAAAATTAAATAACTCCTATTATTTGCTCTATATGTTCAAATATTTTGAACAGTTAATATTGGGCATCATTATGAATACACCCCCTATAAGCATAGAAGCTTTACTGGTACTGGACGCCATTGAGCATCGTGGCAGTTACGCAGCCGCTGCAGAGCAACTTAATAAAGTACCCTCAGCCTTGTCGTATATTGTTAATAAACTTGAAGAGCAATTAAATGTAACCTTGTTTCAACGCCAAGGTCGACGTGCTGTTTTAACTCCTGCAGGTAAACATTTACTGACCGAGGGGCGTAAAGTACTCAATGCTATAAATAATTTATCGGAGCAAACACAAACCATAGCTAATGGCTGGGAGCCACGGATACGTATTGCCTATGACTCTATTTTTGACATAAGTGACGTATTCAAAAATCTACAGCTATTTTTAAATGAGCATAAAAATATCGAGATAGACATTAAAGAGGAAGTACTTAATGGCACTTGGGAGGCTTTAATTGAGGATGACGTTGATTTAGTGATTGGCGCACCGGCCCCTGTACCTAATCAAAAGGGGATCAGAGCGGTAAAAATAGCTGATATTCGAAATGTTCTGGTGGTTCACCCTAGCCACCCGTTAGCGCTACTAAAAACCCCCATTGAGCCCAGCGAACTCGGTCAATACACCACGGTTATAGTGCATGACTCAGCAAAGCAAGGTATTCCGTGGTCAGCTAACTTAATCGAAGGTAATCAACGTTTTTATGTAAGTTCTGTAAGCCAAAAAATAACCGCTATTTTATCCGCTATTGGCATTGGTTATTTACCTGTAAACCTTATTGCTGAGCATATAAAAGCTAACAAACTGCATGTTGTGGAACTTACCGAACCACGCCCAACTCAAGACTTATACCTTGCATGGAAAATAACTAACAAAGGTAAAGGGCTGAAACAGCTGACCCAAATTATTCTAAATAGTGTTTAAGCCTAATAAACGCAAAAAGCCCATGCTAAAACAGCATGGGCTTTTTGAAACTGTAATAAATATTACAGCGCGAGATCTTGCTTAGCGCGCGTTAAATTGTGCGACACTAACTCGTTACCTGACATTTGTTGTGCTTCGTAAAAGTCTGATAATGCAGCTGTTTCGTTTTTAGCCATTAAACGTCCTACACCACGGTTACTTAAAGCAAATGAAGTCAGCTCACGTACTTTAAAACGTGGGCCAGTGCTTTGTTGTAATAAAGTAATTGCTTTTGAGCAAATTTCTTCAGCTTGGCTATAATTTTTTGATTTTACATTTAATGCACAATCGTTAAATGCAACTTCGAATTCTTGAGGGGCTGTTTTAGCCTCTTCAATAACCATTAACTTGTAATCACTTTGATCAGCCATTACAGCAGCTGAGCAAGTTAATAAAGAGCCAAGAGCGATGGTTTTGATAAGTGAGCGTTTCATGATTAATTTCCTATTTGGTTAGTCGTGCTTGTTGCCGACAACTAAACTTTAGAGTGTTTACTTAATCTCGACAAACGATTAAAAACAAACCAATAAGTGAAAAAAACTAACCTATAGATTTTAAGCTGCTAAAAAGCGATTAGCAGTTCAAAAAGTCAATCACCTCTTCTTGTAGATCAATATAATCGTCTTCTGACATATTTAATGTTGCTAAAACGTGTTTTTCTATATCATCCCAATCTTTAGTGGTGTCGCCGCGTAAAACACAATTAACCAGATTCTCAGACATTTTTAAAACGCTGTAACACAATTGTTGGTTACTTCCAGTTATGTTACTTAGCATGCTCAAATCGTGATGACGTAAAATAAGCTGACAAATATCTACGGGTAAATGCCAGCTGGTCGCTAAGTAATAACCCACAGTGGCATGATTAGTTCCATATAAACGCTCTTCTATATCTATCAAGCTTTCTTTATGGGTATTATTTGAAGTATGCAAAGCACTCACGTAATTATCAAATTTGATTGCCATTGGCACAATGCCACAATCATGAAACAAACCAAGCGTATACAAGTACTCAACGGGGACATTATTTAGACGTTGTCCAATAATCATGTTTACATCAGCAATTTCTGAGGCGGTATCCCAAAAACGTTCAAGGCTAATACAGCACTCATTTTGGGCGAACATTTGCTTTAGCTTTAGGCTAGGAACTAAAGCTTCAATGCCATTCCAACCTAAAAACATAATGGCTTGTTTAATATTTGACACACTACGAACTAAGCCATAAGCGGGTGAATTAACTATCTTTAAAATAGCGGATGCAATAGCAACATCTTTAGCGATGATTTCTGCGGCGTCTGAAAGCGAGGGCTCTTGTGCAGATGCTAATAATTCAAGATCATTTAAGATTTGCGGTCTTGGTGGAATAATAAAGTTTTTATTTACATCTGATAATACCTGCTCATTAACTACAATCATCGATGTCTAGCCTCCAGCTAAGCTATATGGATTATTTATTTTATTCCATTTGAACTTTTATACTAGAAGTTGATTACTCAATATTCAATATTTTACCTGTTTTTAAAATTAACTATTTGTGGCTTAAGCTTTTATTTTTCATTACTAATGCAACCTAAAAAAACGGCCAATAAAAAAGCCCTCAAATGGTTGGTTAGAGGGCTTAGGAACTAATTTGAACACTTAAAATGGCAGTTAGGCTATACCATGTATCTCTTTCCAATTACCTGGATGAACAACATAACCAAACAATGCATGTCCGCCATATACCAGCTCTGTTCCTTCTGGTATCCAGAGCATTTGCCCTGGTTTAACATGATGGGTTTCGCCATTTGCGGTTAACTCGAAGCAGCCTTCTATAACAAATACAACTTCATCATAAAGTACTGTCCATGCTACTTTTGCACCTTCCCATTTCGCAAAACCAACACCAATATTTGGTGATATTTCAGTGCTAAGTGCACGAGCCACGTAGGCCATCCCAGGCGTATCTCCACGTACATTAAAGTCGAGTAATTTACTGTCTACTAATTTAACCTGTTTCATATTTCACTCCTACTTTGCCATTTGGCAAGTTTAATTCGGCTTTTTACTCCTAAACCAAGCAATGGCTCTGGTGGATTTAAACTTGGCATACCCGTTACCTGCTGAATATCATCAAGCGACTGCGATGTTGCCCCCATAACATAATCAGCAAGCAAAGTACCCGACACAGTTCCCCAAGCAACCCCCACACCGTTATCACAGGCGCTGGCAAACACTCCATCATCGAGTTGGCCAAAGAAATTAGTGAAATTTCGCGAAATAGCATAGGTGCCTCCCCACGAATGTGTAAAAGGCACATCGACTAGTTGTGGATAGCGAGCTAAAAATACTTTGCGATGATCGTTTTGAATTTCCTGACGCAACTTATCACTAATGCTGTTGCCATATTTAGCTACATGTTGGTAGGTATTACGAATAATAATACGACGATCAGCGGTCATCCTAAGCGTTGTGCCAGCGTGATCAGCGGGTGTAAGTCCCCAATCAAGTAAACCTGTATACTGCTGCATTTCTTTATCGTTTAGCGGTCGGGTCCAACTAGCAAAAGTCATTACAGGAAGTAATCGATTTTTTAAAAAACCAAACTCACGAGTAAAAATACTTGTACCCAGTAATAACTGAGGTGTTTTAATGCTGCCGTGCTCTCCTTGCAACAGCCACCCGCCTTGCTCTTTCTCCAAGCGCACAATAGGCGAATGCTCAAATACCTCAATGTTTTTTGGTAAGTTAGCGCCTAAACCACAGGCTAGTGCTGCGGGTTGAACCAAGTACCCCCCCGGGGTGTAAATAGCACGGCTGTAGTAATTAGTGCCTAATACTTTTGCCAAATCAGTGCCAGTAACATGCTCAAATGGTTCGCCTAAATCGGTCATAAGATGTTCGAAGTGATCAAGGTAAGCTTCACCCCTAGCGCCTACTGCACCTTGGTATTTACCCGCAGCCGACCACTGGCAATCAATGTTGTATTTAGCAACTAAAGAAGCAAGCTGATCAATCGCGAAACGGTTAAGTGACAGTAATCTTTGCTTATGTGCAGGATCTGGGTGCTCAAGAGAGAATTTATGCGGTAAGTCAATCACAAACCCTGAATTACGCCCTGATGCACCTTTGCCTATTCGCTGTGCATCAATTAGGGCAATTCGTGCATTTGGCGCGTGCTCAGCTAAACGGCGTGCCATAGCTAAACCAGCAAAACCAGCGCCTAAAACCACGTAGTCAGCCTTTTGTGCCCCCGTTAAAAGCGCTTGTTTAGGCTGCTTTGGTAAAGCGTTATACCAGCCACAGGTATTATCATCATGCGGTAAATGAATCATATTTTACTCCGTTGCTGCTAGGTTATTTAAACTTATTTGCTCTAACCAATAACTGCGGTTAGCCTGTACTTGTTTACCTAACAGAGCAAAACCAAGTACTTGCTCATTAGCATCATTAAATACAGCCACTAACTCTTCACCTTGTTGTTTTATATGCCACTGACCTTGCGCCATAGGTGGTACAGGAAAAATAGTTAACGGCATAATAGGGGTTTTAACAATAACGGGGCTCGGCAAAAATTTGGCGTTAGTTACATTGCCCAACAGGCTATTGACTAAAGCAGGTAGAATTTGATTTATGGGTGCAATATATGGCTGCCATCCTTGTGATGTTTGCGCACAGTCACCTAATGCAAATATAGCAGGGCGACTGGTTTGGCCATCGTCATTTACTTTAATACCACGCTCAACTTCTAATCCAGCTTGCTCAGCAAGCGTTACATTTGGCACTAATCCTACCGCAGATAGCACCACGTCAACTTCAATCACTTGACCACTATTTAAGTGTAATAATGAAACAGAGTCGTTGACTTCAATACGGTTGATACTATCTTCTAAATACCATGATACCCCCAAGTCTGCTAACTTTTGCTGTAAGGCTTCGCCGACTACTTGTGGGATCAGTCGATACATTGGCCACTGCCCTAAACCGATGACACTCACTTCATAGCCTTTGGCGCTCAAGTCATTTGCAAATTCACAGCCAATTAACCCATCGCCTAAAATAGCAACTCGCTTTTTACTATCAAGTTTTGCTCTCAATTGTGCATAATCGTGCAAATCATTCACACTTAGTACTTCTGAGGCGTCTCCAGCAATTGGAATTTTAATTGCTGACGCACCTGTCGCTAGTACTAAACGCCTATACTTATAACGCCCTATGCTGGTGATCAGAGAGTGATTATCTGCATCTATTCGTTCAACACGTGTATGCGGATAAACACGAATATTAAGACGCTGCTCCCACTCAAGTGCGGCTTCGTTTTGTAAATCAGCTGCGCTTTTCCCCATTGCAAAAGCATTCGAAAGAGCAGGTTTGCTGTAAAGTGCGCCGTCATCAGCGGTGAATACGGTAATAGCTACGGTTGATGATTGTTTACGTAATGCAGCCGCTACTTGATAACCACTGTGGCCACTACCAATGATAACAATTGGGCCTTGCGGTTCATCAACAATGGCCTCAGAAACACGAGTGTGTTGAACAGCAGCTGGTTCAGTTACTTCACCTTCAGTTAGTTCATCTTCACTTATTTCGATCATTTCAAAATCGGCTTTGCCTACTAAACAATCTGGACATACCCAATCCTGTGGTACATCCTCCCAAAGGGTGCCTGGAGGAATACCATCAGCAGGCCAACCTTGGGCCTCATCGTAAATGAGGCCACAAATAATACAGAGCCATTTTTTCATTTCTCTATCCTAATAATTTGGATTTAACCCTGTGGGTTATCTACTGCAGAAAGTCACAAATAGATAAACCGTAAGTTTTATAAACAGAGTCGTTGCCACTCGTTATAAACGTATAGCAATATTGCGTGTTTGCATGTAGCTGTAGATGGCTTCTTGACCTTTTTCTCGGCCAAAGCCAGACAATCCAACTCCGCCAAATGGCGTTTCTATGCCACCGGCAAACCATTCATTTATAAAAACTTGTCCACCACGAAGTTGCTGAGCCACTTGTAATGTTTGGTTAAGTGCTTCACCAAATACGCCTGCTACTAAACCAAATTCAGTGCCATTAGCTATTTTTACAGCCTGTTGCTCATCTTCAAATGGCATAATAACCAATACAGGACCAAATACTTCTTGTTGAGATATGGACATATCAGGGGTTGCTTCGATCACAGTTGGAGCAACATAGTAACCTGCCAAATCAGGAGCATAGCCACCACATAAAATAGTTGCTCCCTCTTTTTTAGCTTGTTCAATCATTGCCAATACACTGATTTGTTGAGCTTGAGAAACCACGGGCGTTAAATCGGCCTGCTCTTCACCAGAGCCGATTACTAAATTTTCAGCCATAGTAACCACTGCCGATTTAATCTCTTCGTAACGAGCTTTATCTACCAGTAAACGCGACATTGCAGAGCACACTTGTCCAGCATTAAAGAAAATACCTGTTTGCACACTGCTGATAACTTTCTCAGTAGCCGCATCTTTAAGAACAATAGCTGCAGATTTACCACCCAATTCCATTACAGAAGGTGTTGCACGCTCAGCTGCACCTTTTAGAATACGTTGCCCAGTGGGCACTGAACCGGTAAAAACAATTTGATTAACATCATTATGCTCAACTAGATGGCTCCCCACTACTGAACCCTTACCACACAATAGGTTAATAGCGCCTCTTGGAAAGCCAACACTTTCGAGTGCTCTTACTAAATACACCATACCAACAGGCGAAATTTCGGGTGACTTAATGACTACTGCATTACCCGCCGCCAGCGCTGGAGCTAAAGAGCGAGCACAGATTGAAACTGGGAAATTCCAAGGTACAATTTGTACTGATACACCCATAGGGATATATTGCGTAAAATCAATATAGTTTTTACCTAAAGGAATCGACGTACCTTCGAGTTTGTCAGCCATGCCGCCATAGTATTCAAAATAACGAGCAGCCTCTAAAAACTCATCTTTTGCATCCGCTAAGGTTTTACCGTTTTCTCTGCACAGAGCTAAAGCACCTTCATCAGCTATCTCTTTGATAGCTTTTGCTGCATCAAGCATCCACGTTGTGCGCACAGCTGGGCGTACATCGCTCAATAGTCCACGGCTTATGCATTGTCTGGCGGCTAGCATCGCATTGTTTGCATCATCAACGCTGGCACTTGCAATCGTGCTATATTCCTGTGCCGTGGCGGGGTTTATTACCGAAATATGAGTGTGAGAATCACACCACTGGCCATTAATGAAATTAAGATAATGAGTCATAATTAAGCCTCCGTCACAGATTTCACTTGTTTGGCAAGCCAAATTTGGAAGAAGTGTGTTGGTGTATCCATTTCAGGTGAAAAAGCCCCACCACCAAAACCAGGTGAGTACCGTCCTTGCTGCATTCCTTCAACTGCGCCAATATCTTCACCAAACACCACACGCCATGATTCAAGTGTTGCAGTACGACACGCCGCATACTCATCTTTAGTTGCCTCATCACTAATATAGAAAATACGTAAACGTTCAATAGTTTTATCTGTACTAATTGGGTCGATCATCATTGCAAAAGCGTGATCAGCTTGAATACCAATAAGTACATTTGGAAATAAAGCAACATATTCAGCATGGCGAAGCTTTTCCTCAGGCCAGCTTGGGAATTTTGGTAAATGTGTACCAGCAGTATCAGAAAGGTTATATTTATAGCTACCTTGACCAGAAAAACGCTCATCGAACATGATATTGTAGTGATCTTCTAATTTAGAATAAGTATTTAACGCTGGATGTACCCAAGGTAAATGATAGGCTTCACAGAAGTTTTCTATGGTTAACTTCCAGTTACTTTTTACTTCAATTTCTAAGTGTCCGCCCATATTTGCACGACGTAATAAGCTCAAACCATCGTCACCTAAAAACTCTTGCCAACGCTGTGTTAAAGGAGCTATATGTTCATCGAAAGAACTCGCCTCGCCAGATAGATTAATGAATACCATATCCATCCAAATAGCTGAGCGGATTGCTTTTAGCCCATGCTTTTCACATGCAAAACGTTCATCGTTATGCTTACCGATGCCACCTAAATGTGGAGTGCCTTTTAAGCTTCCATTTAAATCATAGGTCCATGAATGATAAGGGCAGCGGATCATGCCTTGCACTTCTCCTGCTTCATGTACTAACTTCATCCCTCGATGGCTACACACATTATGAAATACCTGCACTTCGCCTTGGCGACTCTTCATCATTAATAAAGGTAAGTCCATAAAATCAATTGGCATAACATAACCGTTTTTGATTAAATCTGATGCAAAACCAACGCACACCCATGTGTTACTAAAAACATGATCACGTTCAAAATTAAAGTACTCAGGATTGGTATACGCCTCGTTAGGCATACCTGTCGCTTCATGTATCGGGTTTAGTACACGATCAATTTGCTTAATAGGAATTATTGTTTGTTTTACAGTGCCCATGCTCATTCTCCGAACGGTGTGTGTTTTAAAAAAATTTAAAGAGCAAAGTTCAATAATTAAAACCCATAGTTTTAACATTAACCTCACGCCCCAAACCCGTAACAACATTCTGTTATCAGATGTGTTGATTTTGATTAACAACAAAGCACTAAACAAACGATAATTTAGCATCTCACTCATGAGTTTTTGTAATGATTAAGAGTGCAATAATATAAATATTGCTTACTGGTTATAAATAAGCAGTAACATCGCATAAGCAAAGCTCATGGATTGATGAGGATTAATCATTTGTAAATTGCCGGTTAATTTTTTAGTTTCTTACCACTTATTTAACAACAACAAAAAAGACAACGGAGCACACACATGAAAAAATCCGTAATTTTGGCTAAGTCTGGTTTTTTAAAGGGATTAAATCCGACGGTGACCATCGCATCGAAGGTAATTCTAATCGCCTTTATTTTATTCATAGTCATACTTGCAAATAAAGCAGGGCAGTATTTTGAAAGCCTTTCGACTTTTTTACTCTACAATATGAAATGGTTTTCTATTGGCTTAGTAACTTTAGTCGTTGGTTTTTTACTTTATTTGATGGTAAGTCGATACGGCCATATTCGACTGAGCGAAAATGACGACGATCAGCCTGAATTTAGTTTTTGGGCATGGATAGCCATGTTATTTTCTGGGGGGATGGGTATTGGACTGGTTTTTTGGTCTGTAGCAGAACCCATGTGGCACTATGCTGCAAACCCATTCACCGAGGGGTTAACCAATGAAGCAGCGTCAATGTCAATGCAGCTTACTTTTTACCATTGGGGCCTCCATCCGTGGTCGCTTTTTGTAATTGTTGCCTTAGCCTTGTCTTATTTTTCTTACCGTAAAGGCCTTCCTTTTACCTTTCGCTCTATTTTACACCCACTAGTGGGCGATAGAATTTATGGCCCTATAGGACATGTTGCCGATATTATCACGGTAGCCGTTACAGCCTTCGGCATCGCGCAAACCCTGAGCCTTGGAGTTATTCAAATTAACTCTGGATTACAACAAACGTTTGGGATAGAGGTTAGCCTTGTTACTCAAACTGTGCTTATTATTGTGCTATGTACCATTGCTGTAGGCTCGGTTTTATCGGGCGTTGGTAGAGGAATACGGCTACTCTCACAATGGAATATGTTGCTGTCGTTACTATTAGTATTGATAGTACTTGCAGTGGGTCCGACCCGTTATATTTTAAATGTATTTATGGAAACATCAGGGAATTATGTACAAAATTTAATTTCGATGGGGCTATGGACTGATTCGCAAAATGACTCAGGATGGCAAAGCTCTTGGACCGCTTTTTATTGGCCATGGTGGTTAACTTGGGCACCGTTTGTAGGTATGTTTATTGCGCGAATTTCAAAGGGACGTACCATTCGCGAACTTATTGGTGGTGCTTTGGTGGCCCCAACTGTTATTGCCTTTATTTGGCTTTCCGTATTTGGTGGTAGCGCCTTAAAAATGGAGCAAAACGAACGTATTGCTGCACAACAGCAAACCGTTGTAACACAAAACAAAGTTACAGAAACAAACGCAGAACCCTTTAGTGGTGGTGTTGTATTACAAGCAACCAAAGCAGATAGTACACGTGCCCTCTTTACCTTATTTGATAATTTAGACAGTAACTTATTAGGTAAATTACTGAGTGTATTAGCCTGTATCTTACTTGCTACTTACTTTATAACCTCAGCCGACTCGGGCACCTTAATATTGTGTATTTTAGATGCTGCTGGTGATACTGAACCACCAACCTCTATTCGTATTTTATGGGGTATAGTTATTGCACTTATTGCATGGGTACTTATTTATGCAGGAGGCCTGCAAGCAATAAAGTATGCGTCAATCATCATTGGCTTCCCTATTTCTATATTTATTTTAATGATGGGTGTTACCTTGTTTTATAGCATTCGCCGTGAACCAAAGCCATGGGCAATGTTGCCGCAACACGTACATCCGTGTAAAGAAAAGCTGGATGGCCCTGTGGAGCACTAAATCAATATAATAAGACTAATAAACAAAAACCCTGCTAGTTAGCAGGGTTTTTTTATTGCGATGTAATTTATACTAAACCGGTATCGCCTACTTCTTCAGGAAGTTGTGTTAAAAGCCACTCTCTAAAATACTTTACACTCGCAGGTATGCGGCCACCGTTATCTGGCTCTAGTAAAGAAAACTTAGATTCAGTGGCTAATACATGCTCGGTTGGACGCACTAATGCACCACTTTGTAAGTATTCATCAGCCAGAGACCCCCACGCTAATGCAATGCCTTGACCATTAATTGAGGCTTGCAACAACATGGGGTAATTATTTATGTTAATGCGGCTTTTAGGAGCTATCTGCTCAAGTCCTACTCCTGCAAACCACTCATCCCAATTAACCCATCCCATTTGTGTTTCATCTAAAAATAAAATTGTTTTATTAAAAATATCTTTCGGATCGTTCGGATTACCAATTTTTTCAAGATAGCCAGGACTACAAACTGGAAACACTTCTTCGCAAAACAAAGTGGTCACCTTCATATTAGCTGGAGGCGTGCGACAAAAAAACAATGCTAAATCGCATTCTAAACGGTTTAAATCAACTACATTATCAGATGCTAATATTCTTAAATCAATGTCATCATATTGATTTTGAAACTCAGCAACTTTTGGCAATAACCACAAGGATGCCATTGCATTAGTTGTCGCTACGGTTACTTTTTTATCCCCTTGCCATTTTTTTACCTCTCCTGTTATATCGGCAATATCCAATAAGGAGCGACTTATAGACTGATAATACTGCAGACCAGCTGAGGTTAAATGAATACTGCGGCTTGCACGAGTAAATAAGGCTTTACCTAAATACTCTTCTAACTGTCGTATTTGACGACTTATCGCACCTTGAGTAACGTTAAGCTCATTTGCTGCAAGAGTAAAACTTAGGTGTCGAGCGGATGCTTCAAATGCGACTAGACTGTTTAGCGGTGGCAATGGACTAATTTTCATATAATTTCCTACTGCGTTTCTATCAAAGAAACTAATAACCAATCCATTGATGGTAAAAGTAAGTACTGAATATATTTTTAAACATTGAGTTAATCAATTACAAATTTGGTAAGGGTTTTAGTGTGGGTAATTAATTAGTTTGTGAAGACATATAAGCACACGCCCAATATGTAGACGTGTGCTTTGAATATTGGTTTAGAAGTAATAGCCAATATTAATGTTAAAGCGACGCTCAGTTTCGCTGCTATCGCCCGCTAATGAACCACCAACAAATGGCATATTTTTACCATGAACTAAGTCAAAGTAAGTAAATAAACCACCAGCAGCTACCGAGAAACCGGTTACGTTCATCCACGTATCTCTGCTGTTGTCTGATTTGTCGTAAATAGCACTATAGTCGTTATAAAACTGTAAGTTTGTTACCGCGCCCCATTGTACCGGTACGCTGTATGCTACGTTTGCACTCGACATTGTTGCCTCTGCCGCCATGCTGTCGTAAAACGAGTAAGCGCCCACAGCAATACGGTTTACGTTATCAATATCGTAGTTATATTCACCGTGTTGAAGTTGTAAGTTCCAAGGGCCCATATTACTGTTTAAATGTAATGCCCACGCGTTGTAGTCACCTGCGCGGTCAACACCATCATGCAAGCCACCAGCGAGTGCCGACACACCTATTTCAGTTTTACCACCTTCATGTTCTAGGTGATAGCCGTAACGACCTGAGAACGTATTGTACTCGCCTATAGCATTAGTTGGCTCGGCATAAACACCATCCCCAGCTTCTCTAAAGCCAACAATATCGTAAGAATAGCGATCGCTGCGGTTATCTACATAACCATCAACACCACCTAATTCATCATTTTTGAAAAAGCCCAAATCAAGCTGCCAGTTATCAGCAATCTTACGCTTAAATAACACCCCTAAATCGTGGTCGTCTTCAAGGCCAACATAATAGTTAGTGCTGAAAAAGTAGTTATGAGAATTGTATGGCCAGTTACCAAAAGGAACCTTGGTAATACCTGCTTGAACTTGCCAATCATCAGCAAAATCGTAAGCTGCATAAGCGTATTTAACAGCGGTCATATAATCAAAAAAGCGAATTTCAGCGTTTAATTTTACATCACCAACGTCGCCTGAGAAATTTAAGCGAAAAATATCAAAGTCAAAATCGCCGCCGCGATTTTTATTATCGTCATCATACGAAGTATGGCTGTAGTTGGTTCGAACAGCACCACCAACTTTAATTCCCTGAGGCTTATGTTCATGTTTAGCTACTTTAACTTCAGCTGTATCTTCTTTCACTTCAATGGTGCGTTCGATTGATTTTTCACTTTTTTGCTCTGCTTTCGCAAGTTGCTTTTGCAGCATTTCCACTTGTTTTTGTAAGCTGCTTAATTGCTGCTTTACTTTATCAAGATCTGTATCTGCATGTGCCTGATGTGAAAAAACAACCATAGCCACTGCTAGTGCTAAAGGTTTCATAGGTGTCATAATTTGTCCTTGCTTGCCTTGTTGATATTATTAACTCGAACTTGGTCAGCGTGAGCTAAGTACCTGCTTGATTTTACATGTTGTTTTACAATGATAACGTATTTTTACAACTCTTCAATTACACTTTGTGATTTTGCGCAACACACCAGCAACACACAAACTACTTTTTAGCAGGGTAAGCATGACAATTAATCATCATTTTAATAAATAAAAGCAGTAGCTTGCAAAATTAAATCTTAAAAAATAGCAGGATGATCATGTACCTATTTTTAATGTGTTATTATTTGAGAAATCATATTTAAAACAGCCAGTTTGCTGCTACATATATAAATTGAGGACGCTCAAAAAATGAAAAATAACGATACCTTTAACACGATTGCTACGTTAATTTTTAAACATCTTTATAATAACTTTCCAACTCCAAGTCAGTTAGATCCTGAACAATTAATTAGCGATGCCTCAGATCATCAAGGTGAGCAAATAAAAGGAACAATCGCGTTTCTTCTTCATGAAGAATATATATTTTCGACGCCAAGCGCCGCTTTTTTGCTAACCGAAAAAGGCTTTAGCCACGCTTTGTGCCCTAAATTTTAAACTCACCGTTTAAAAAGCGATACCACAAAAAAAGCCCTAACAATTAAAGCTAGGGCTTTTTAATGATTTTTAACGTTTATTTTTTCTCTTTTTCTAAACGCTTTTTAAGACTCAAAGCCGCATCTGCAGCCAACAAACGCATAAATTCAGAGCCGTTGTTTTGTTCGCCTTGACCCGCACCTATAACAATTTCAGGCACTAAGCGGCTGTTACCTAAGCTATTAAATAAAGCCGTTTGAATTTTAACTTCTGCTTTAAGTGTTTCATCAAACACATATTTAGGATCAAGTGCTGCTGACTTTGCGCGTAAACGTGCTTCAGCTAATACATCCATGCCTAAAGCTTCTAAGCGTTGCTGTTTTAAAATTTCTTCTTGCTCTTTTGCAAGCTCAGCCTTCACTGCAACACGCTGTTGTGCAGAAATAATCGCATTGGCTTTTATTCGCTCTGCATCAATTTGCTCTTTAATTTTTAGCTTTTCAGACTCAGCTCTTTGCTTTGCAATCGCTTGTTCGCCTAATGCAACTTCTGTACGTGCTTGTTGCTCTGCCTTTTTAAGGTTTTGTCTTGCAAGCGCTTCATCTGCTGCAGCTTGCTTTTGCGCCTCTAAGCGCGCATTTACCTTATTTTCGTAATCAATATCAATAATACTCGCATCAACCACCGTGATGCCGTAAGAGCCTAAAATAGGTGCATTACGCAGCGGCTTACCTTCAGCATCTTTCTTTATGTTAATGGTAACGCGTTGTTGCTTACTTAAATTGCTTAAATCGTCAGACTTGTCACGCTCGCCAGTACTAATAATTTGCTCAGTAACAAAAATGCCATTAGTCAGTTGATCAGAAAAATCTTGGCTTAATTGACCATTACCACCTGAATAATGTTGCTCAACCGACATCATACGTGCCGACGCTTTTACATTTTCTGTAGTGGCACGCATTAAAAGATTAGATATCAGGGTTTCTTGGGAGCCAAATTCTTCATGAATTTTTAATAATCCACGTAAAGCGCCCGACTCACTTGCCGGTACATTACCTGGTAATCTAAAACGTGATACTCCTCTGGCGCCACCTGTCGTGGTATCTAAGAATCGAATAGGAATGAGTGGTACAATGGCACTCGCTGTTGCACTGCTATCGCCGGTAAAGTTAATTGAAATAACTTTTTTATAGGCCGATGTGGTGCCAAATGCTTTTAAGTAAGGGCCCGCTTGATTTATTACCGTTAAATTACCAGTAAAAGCTGACTGATGAACTAACCGTTCATCGGCTTCATTCCATGAAATAACCTGCGAAGTTAATGTTGCAATAACTGCTAACACCACAACAACGGATGTTAGTAAAATCACATTACGACGACCAAAACGCGCCATAAATGAAGTGTTTTTTGCCTCAGCGACTGTTTGTTGCTCGCTATCCATTTTTAGTACTCTCCATGTTTAGTTTCTTTTTAACAAAATACGTAATTTCTTGTTCGCTTAAATGCGCACAAAAACTACCCGATCGATGCAAATCTATAAATGTTGCAAGGATCTCTTGTTTGCCTTTAATTGTTTTTTCCTGGTTTTCTTGGGTTTGGTTTTTCTCGCTAAGTTGAGCAATAAGATCATCAATGATGGTGTCTTTATCAAATAACACATTATATTCTTTTGACTTTCTTACTCGGCTCTTACGTACATTGCTGTAAATCACATAAAGCGCCACACACAAAATAATAACAAGCGTACTTAACCCAATAATATAAAAAATCATAACGTCTGCTTATATTAATTGAATAATTAACCCTAACAACAAATGTAACGGTTAAATCACAAATGTTAAGCCCATAATTTTACAGAATAACGACCCAAATAACAGAATTAATACTTGGCTTGTGTATATTTTTGTAAAAATTAAAATAGAAAAGTTTAATATCTGAAGTCTCAACATCAACAATGTTACTTTTAGTGAGTGTGGGTGACAGCCGCTTAGAGTCAACGGTAAACATCTTCTGTTCAAACTTTCATATTGAATATTAAGCCATTTATCCTTTTTGAAATAAGCTGATTTCAAAGTAAAAAATGCAATAATTTCCGAGTAAAGTTAAAAATATTTAAATTTTTTCTGGCGAAGATCAAAATGCGGCCTACCCTTAGTATGTAAATTAGGTACTGATTATTTGCTCAAAATTAAATCATATGGGCATGCAGTTGATCATTTACGTTACATCAAACCACTTATTAGTGAAAAAGGATATAAAGATGAAAAAATGTAAATACGCAGCATTGCTCGCTACAGCTATCTATGCACAATACAGTTTTGCTGCAATCGATGAGCTCACTATTTTACAACACACTCAAGAAGCAAAAAAAACCACAATTGCCAAACAAGCCAATACCCATGTAAATCTTTCTAGGCAATTTACAATCGAAACAACACAAGGTCCTGTAATTACTCAAACTGTATCGCACCCTAATGCTGATTACATAAAGCTACATTTTAGCCAAGTAGATCTAAATGGTGACGCAAAGTTAGTCGTTAGAAGCGAAGACAACTCAGAGCGTTATGAATATAGTAGTAATAATATGGACGCTGCAACAATCGATAGCTTAAACGGAGATGATGGTGTGCATTCATTTTCTTCTATGTCGGTTTCAAATGACAGCGTTATCATTGAATATTACCCTGATCCAAAAAACAGTAAGCAGCAACACCAGTTTGGTGTTATTGATAGCTATTATTACGGCACTGAAAGCGCCAATATAAATATCAACCAACAAAATAAACCTGCCCCTTTGTCTACCTGCGGTATTAATGAGCGCAAAGACGTGCAGTGTTGGGCTAATTCCAACCCAACAGAGTTTGACCGCAGCCGCCCGGTAGCACGCTTAGTAATTGGTGGCCGCAGCTTATGTACCGGTTGGCGCGTTGGCAGCGATAATAAGTTATTTACCAATAACCACTGCATAGAGACTGCATCTGAGCTTGCCTCTACAGAAGTGTGGTTTAACTACCAAAATAAAAGTTGTAATGGGACAGCCAGAGAAACTATTGTAAAAGTAACAGGTAAAGAGTTTTTTAAAACTGACTACACGTTAGATTACACCCTATTTAGTGTTAATGACTTTGCCAATATTGAACAGTTTGGCTACTTAGGGCTTGATGTGCGAAACGCACAGCAAAGTGAACGTATTTATATTCCGCAACATGGTTCAGGTAATCCTAAGGAGCTGTCTATAGAATCGGATCAAGACACCAATGGTTTGTGCCAAGTTAATGCCCCCTCAACGAATGGGCGTGGAAGTAATACTGATATTGGATACTATTGTGACACTATAGGCGGCTCTTCTGGTTCTCCTGTTGTTGCAGCATCAAGTAATCGTGTTATTGCACTTCATCATTTAGGCGGATGCTACAATAAAGGCGCCAAAATAAGTAAGATTTGGCCCCAAGTCGCAACTTACTTTAATAACACAGTGCCTGTTGGCGATAACGACGGTACTACACCACTGCCACCTACCGCACGTTTTGAATACAGCTGTGAGCAATTACAGTGTAATTTTGATGCAACAAGCTCCAGCTCAGCAGGTACTATCAATAGCTATAGTTGGAACTTTGGCGATAATCAAACCGATATAGGTGCAACTGTAGTGCATAATTTTGTATCTGAGGGTGATTACGACGTCTCTGTTACGGTGCAAGATAGTAACAATAATACAAACACGCTAACCCAAACGATTAGTGTTTCAAATGGCTCACCAACAGAAGTTGAATTAACTAAAGGGCAAGCATTAACAGGCCAAAGTGCAGCATTAAATCAAGAGACTATTTACTATATTGATGTACCTGCAAATAGCACTAACATCTCAATCGACATAACGGGTGGTTCAGGTGATGCAGACCTCTATGTTAAAAAGAGTACAGTGCCGAGCACAAATAATTACGACTGCCGCCCATTTAGAAATGGTAACAATGAAAGCTGTAATATAAGTCAAGGAGAAGGTCGTTTTTACATTATGCTTAAAGCGTATAACAGCTATCAAAACGTAACAATCCTGGCTAATTATGAAAATAGCGCACCACCTACAGATAATGATACTCGCGTATTAACGCCTCGTGCTTATGGATTTGCAGATTTTTGGCAGCGCTATAGTTATGTAGTACCTACAGGCGCAACCACTGTAAACATAAAAACATTGGGTGGCGAGGGAAATACTAACCTCTATGTTCGAGCGGATGCAGCAGTAACAAAAATACAATACGATTGCTTATCGAACAACAAAGACAGCAATGAAAGTTGTATCTTAGAGGTGAGTTCAGGCCAGACATTACAAATCGGCTTGTTAGGCGTCACTAATTACGATTGGGTTAAGCTTGTTGCAACTGCAAAATAATTAATATCATTCCCCTAAACAAAGCACTGCAGTGAACCTGCAGTGCTTTTTATTTGGTTTTAATTTACTCTTTTAATGCAGGCGTAATAAACATCACAATAAATAAAAAATACCACCTATTACAAAAAGAACTCATAGTTAGTCGTTATTAAAAAACATAATCCGATCTCGCTATTGAGTGCGTGATAATAGCTTCAAAACTTGTTTAACTACCATTTCTGGCTCATCATTTTGTGGATAGTGGTAACTTTTACTGGTTAGCACTATCTCACCTTGAGGAAAAGCATTAGCCCAGTTTGAATGCAGTTCTCCCCACATTTCACGCCCTTTTTCAGTAAAAAATAACACCGATGGATTTTCATATTTTTTAACTGAGGCAATAACCGTCACGGGAATATCTGCTATTTGTGGATAATCGGGCAAAGGTCGCTTCGACCAAAAGTCTAAATACTGATTCGACATGCCGTTTTTCATATCATCACGTTTTATAGCGGCAATTTCTTTTTCAGCGCGTGGCAAATCAATCGCGCGCATAATATCAACATCATGCTCTGAGGCGGGTTCAATTAACATTAACGCTTTAATGTTATCGGGGTAGCTTGCTGCAAATACCCTTGCGATATAAGCACCATAAGAATGCGCCACATAAACTACTGGTTCTTCAATTTTTAACGCTTTAAGTAATAGTAAAGCCTCAGTAGCATACTGCTCTGAGCTATAGTTTTTCTTTATTTGCGAAGAGCCGCCATTGCCAATTCGAGAATAGCGAATTACTTTTGCATGCTTGATAAGCGAGTTATAAATGGGATCCCAATCACTAAGCCCTGCAGAGCCACCTGCCTCAAGTAAAACAGTGTGTTTACCACTACCCGCCATTTCATATTCAATATCAAAACCATTTACTTTAACTTTTGCAAGCTCAGCAGAAACAGCGGTAGAGGTGATTAATACCCAAAATAGAATCGTTTTTATTATTAGTTTCATATTGTTACAGTAAGTTGATAGTTAGCTTAAGTTTATAACATTAAGCACTATGATTATAAATAATTTCTCTATCACAGAACCTCAGAAATAAATAATCACGTCAATCACCCTTAAATCATGTTTTGACTAATAGATTTCCCTATTCAAACCTATAAACCTCTGTGACCCTATGCCATAATCTAAATAATTCATAAATTTAGTAACTTGGCGGTATATAAACCGTTTCAAGCTAACTTATAGGGTTTTTTAATGGCTTATCAAGAGCAAAACCAAGCAACAATCTATTGGCACGACTACGAAACCTGGGGAGCAAGCCCGCAAAAGGATAAGCCGAGCCAGTTTGCCGGTGTGCGCACCGATCTTGATTTAAATATTATTGGCGAGCCGCTTATTGAGTACTGTAAACCACAGGCTGATTACTTACCTCATCCTGAAGCGTGTTTAATTACCGGTATTACCCCACAAGTGGCGATGCAAAAAGGCTTAGTTGAGGCTGAATTTATTGCTAAAATTCATGCAGAATTTAGCGTGCCTAATACCTGTGTGGCTGGTTATAACAGTATTCGCTTTGATGATGAAGTAAGCCGATATAGCTTTTATCGTAACTTTTACGACCCGTACGAACGTGAATATAAAAACAATAACAGCCGTTGGGATATTATAGATTTAGTGCGTGCCTGCTATGCACTGCGCCCAGAGGGCATTGAGTGGCCATTAAAAGAAGATGGCAGCCCTAGCTTTAAGCTTGAGCATTTAACTGTTGCTAATGGTATTGAACATGCCGCTGCGCACGACGCACTAAGTGATGTAACGGCCACCATTGCATTGGCCAAACTAATTAAAGAGAAGCAGCCTAAGCTGTATCAGTTCTTTTTTAGTCTTCGCGGTAAAAAAGCACTCGCTGAAATGGTTGATGTGTTTAATATGACCCCATTAGTGCACACCTCGTCACGCATTCCTGCTACCCAAGGCTGTACTACTTGGGTTGCACCAATGAGTTTTCACCCGGTAAATAAAAACGCGGTTATTTGTTTTGATTTAACCCAAAACCCGCAGGTGTTACTTGATTTAAATGTAGAAGAATTACGCAAGCGTTTATACACCAAACGTATAGATCTAGCGGAGGGTGATTTACCCGTAGGTTTAAAATTAGTGCATTTAAATAAGTGCCCTATTTTAGCACCAGCTAAAACGCTACTGCCTGAAAACGCTGCCCGCTTGGGTATTGACCGTGAACAATGCTTGGCTAATTTAGCCATTTTAAAAGCCAATACCGAGCTACGTGATAAAGTCACTGAGGTATTTAATGAGCAAGGCGATTACAGCGCGACCACGAACGTAGATTACTTATTATATGATGGCTTTACTAGCCATGCTGATAAAGCTAAATTTGCGATTATTCGTGATGCAAAGCCTGAAGACTTAGCAAGCTTAAAACTTGAATTTGAAGATCCTAAATTTAATACTTTGCTGTTTAGATACCGCGCCCGTAACTGGCCACAAACGCTAAACCAGCAAGAGCTTGATCAATGGCGTCAATATTGCCAAAGCAAGTTAATGCATGGCGAAGATCAGCCATCAATCAGCGCACAAGATTTTATGATCACCCTTGAAAACTTAGCGCATGAACATGATGACAGTGAAAAAAATCTTACAATTTTAAAAGCCTTATATAACTACGCGCAAAGCATGTAATTTACTGTAGTTTATATAACGCATAAAAAACGCGACCCTTTAGCAAAAAAGTGTCGCGTTTTTTGTTATTAGATAAAACCAAAAAGCTATCTCAACAAAAGAGGTAAATGAGAAACACATAAAACCAACATTCATTCTTTATGTTTATCACTTCCTCTAAAAGCGCAGCGCCTCTTAGCCTCTTTGTGAATAATTTACTTTTACCAATTACATTACTTTTTATGCAGTGCTTCGATACGTGCTAATAAACTTGAAGTATCGTATCGACCACCGCCCAGAGCTTGTACATCAGCGTAATATTGATCAACCGTGGCGGTCATTGGCAGCGTTGCACCATTATTTTTAGCTTCATCAAGGGCAATGCCTAAATCTTTACGCATCCAATCTACAGCAAAACCAAACTCGTACTCGCCTGCCCACATTGTTTTGTAGCGGTTTTCCATTTGCCACGAACCAGCTGCGCCTTTAGAAATGGTTTCTATTACTTTTTCGCCATCAAGCCCTGCTTGTTTAGCAAAATGTAAGCCCTCAGCTAAGCCTTGCACTACACCAGCAATACAAATTTGGTTGACCATTTTACATAATTGCCCTGAGCCCGCTTCCCCTAATAACTGGCTAAAACGGCTAAACGCCGCCATGATAGGTTGTGCTTTAGCAAATACCGCTTCGTTGCCACCGGCCATTACGGTTAATACCCCGTTTTCAGCACCAGCTTGGCCGCCCGATACTGGCGCATCAATAAAGTCGATATGCTGTAAAGCCGCTTTTGCCGCAACTTCACGTGCCACTTCTGCTGAGGTAGTTGTGTGGTCGATTAAAATTGTGTTTTCGTGCATGCCTGCTAGCACACCGTCATTGCCGTATACTACTGAACGTAAATCGTCGTCATTACCAACACACATAAATACCATATCGGCACCGCTTGCTGCCTCACGCGGAGTAGGTGCAAAGCTGCCGTTAAAATCTTCGACCCATTTTTGTGCTTTAGCTGCTGTGCGGTTATAAACACATACGCTGTGCCCTGCTTTTGCTAAATGCCCTGCCATTGGGTAACCCATTACGCCTAAACCTATAAATGCAATTTTAACTGACATAAAAATGACCTATTTAACTGATAACTTAGAAACATAAGCTCGATTATGTCAATCGGCCGCTAAAAAAGCGAATGAAAGTCTTTTAAAATTTCCCGCATAAGGAAATTAGGTAGGTAATCTATGGATAGCATTTATCAATTTAACGCACCACTTTGTAATAACAGTGATTTTCCTTTGAGCCAGTTAAAAGGAAAAACGGTTCTTATTGTAAATACAGCAAGCAAATGTCATTTTTCGGCGCAATTATGTGCGCTTGAAAAGCTATACCAACAATACAAAAGCGATGGGTTTACTATTCTGGCCTTTCCATGTAATCAGTTTGATAAAAACGAACCATTAGAGGGTATGGCAATAAAAGACTACTATCAAAAACACTTTGCAATTAATTTTGAAGTATTTGATAAGGTTATGGTGAATGGCCCCGATACGCATCCCTTGTTTAGTTATTTAAAATCACATACGCGTGGAATTGCACAAAACCGTGCAATAAAGTGGAACTTCACTAAGTTTTTAGTTAATGCCCAAGGACAATTAATTGCACGTTATGCGCCGCGCACTAAACCGGAGTCACTTCATAGTGTAATTAGAAGTAGTTTAGAGGCAACACCGATTATAAAAACAGCAAATAGTCGCTTTAATACCACAGCAATATTAAAGTGATAAGGCATGTATAATAAAAATGGTTTATGGTTGATGTAACTAGATTAGTTGGATTGTAATAAATGAAGATTGCTTTTTTTAGTGCTCAAAAATACGAGCGCCCTTTTTTCGAACAAAGCTTAACTGGCTTTTCTAACATCGCTATTACCTATTTTGAGCAAAGTTTATCGATGCACACTGCGGTTTTAGCTAAAGAATTTGATGCGGTATGCGTATTTGTAAACGATTCGGTAGATAAAGCGGTTATTGAGCAACTGGCTATATTTGGGGTTAACACCATTTTACTGCGCTGTGCGGGTTTTAATAATGTAGATTTAGCCGCTGCTAAACAGCATGGCATGCGTGTTCTGCGCGTTCCGGCTTACAGCCCTGAGGCAGTTGCAGAGCATTGTATTGCACTTATGCTTACGCTTAGCCGTAAAACCCATAAAGCTTATAACCGCGTACGTGAAGACAATTTTGACTTGAACGGCTTACTTGGCTTTAACTTGCATAATAAAACAGTGGGTATTATTGGCTGCGGTAAAATTGGCCAAGCATTGTGTAATATATTAACCGGTTTTGGCGCTCACATTTTAGTATGCGATCCTAATGCACAAGCTGGTAATTACACAATTACTGATTTAAACACCCTGCTTACACAAAGCGATATAATTTCTTTGCATTGCCCGTTAAACGAGCACACCCATCATTTAATAGACGATGACGCATTTGCAGCAATGAAAACAGGGGTTATGCTAATAAACACCTCGCGCGGTGCATTGGTTAATAGTAAAGCGTGTATTAAGGCACTTAAATCACAAAAACTAGGTTATTTAGGGCTTGATGTGTACGAGCAAGAATCAGAGCTGTTTTTTAAAAACCACAGTGACGATATAAACCAAGACGATATTTTCTCTCGCTTAGTGAGCTTTAAAAATGTATTGATCACCGGCCATCAAGGCTTTTTTACTCAAGAAGCACTTACAGAAATTGCCAATATCACCTTACAAAATGCATTTGAGGTTACTCAAGGAAATAGCTTAACAAACGAAGTGCTATAGCGCTCCAAATCAAAAAACAAAAAACAAAAAACAAAAAAGCGAACAAAATATAGTGTTCGCTTTTTTAGTTATCAATAACAGATTAGTTATTATTGCGTTCTAGCCAAACGCAACGTTTGCAAATACTAAGGTCATTAGCACTGGGCAGACAAAACGAATGTACTGAGCAAACCAATAATGTGCACCAGAACTTGCCTGATGAAGCTTATTACCGCGCTGCCATAACCAACCCACTGTAATAAAATAAAACAGTCCCATCAACGGGAGTTGGTATTGAGTAAATACCATAATAACCAAACCAAATAGCCAATCAAAATTAACAATAATAGTACTGGCACAAATAAGTACAATGGCACTAACGGCCCATGTGGCTTTGGTTCTATCAACACTGTGGTTTTCTACTAAGAATGCCACCGGAATTTCAGTCGATGAAATGGTTGATGTAACTGAAGCAATCGACATCAACACAAAAAATAGTAAGCCAACTAATAAACCAATTTCACCCATGGTGCCAAATAACTCAGGTAATATGGTAAAAATAAGCTGCCCCTCACCGATTAGTTTACCGTTGCTAAATACTTCAACGCCATTGAACTGTGCCACATAAATAGCCGGTATTATTAATAGCCCAGCTAAAAATGCCACGCTGGTGTCGAGTAAGGCTACACTTGCAGTCAATTTTGGTAAGTTAGCTCCGGGCTTTAAATAAGAGCCATAAATCATCATACAGCCCACACCCAGTGATAATGAGAAAAACGCTTGTCCCATTGCAGCAATAATTAAATCGGGGTCGAGTATTTTACTAAAGTCTGGCACTAAATAGGCTGCAAACCCTTCGCTGGCACCCTCTAAGGTAGCAATGTAAGCAATTAGGCCAACGAGTAAAACAAGTAATAATGGCATTAAACGGCGCGACCAGGTTTCAATTCCTGATTTAACCCCCTTTAAAATAATACTGGCGGTTAAAATAAGCATCAGCGGCGTAAATATAAAGTTGCGTAGCATAGAGTCGCTATGTAAAAACTCACTCAAGCTCTGCAAGCCTAAAAAGGTGGTTATAGGCTCTATGGCGTAAGAAAGCATCCAACCTGCCACTATTGAATAAAAGCTTAACATGACTATTGCGCCAGCTAAGCCTATATAACCTGCAGCAGCGCCAACTTTAGGCGCATGATCTTGCCATGCTTGGCCTAAGGCTTTAACCGGATTAGCTTGGGCTTTGTAGCCTAAATACAGCTCGGTGTATAACGCGGGAAGCGCTAGTAAAAAAATAACAATAAAGTACACCAATAAAAATGCGCCGCCACCATGGTTAGCAGCCTGTGTAGGAAAACCCCATATATTGCCTAAACCTACCGCAGCACCGGCTGCTGCCAATACAAAACCAAGTCGACTTTGAAAACCATCACGCACTTGTGTCATACACCTACAAATCTGTTATTATTTTATCGAATGTGAATTAAACCATATTTAAGGGCGACTGAGTAATAAAAATGTACTTAGCGCGCATAACAGCAAACAACCGCTCATAAACTATCCAGCTTATAACGATAACTATGTAATCGGTATTCACTTTTAACGAGCAATAATGAGTTCAGCTTACTTCGACAATCAGTTATTACAAACCCCGCTTGCTGAGAATAATAACCACACCATTTTATTATTTGATGCCAGCCAATTGCAGGTTGATGAACTAACACTTACACAGTTTTTAAGCCCGTTTGAATTAAGTGTCATCGCGCGTCGTAAAACGCCTCAAGCAAAGCAAGAATATGTAGCAACGCGGCTGTTACTAAAATATTTAGTCAAAAGTGTATTACCTAGCAGCAGTAATATAACGCTTGATAAAATCAGCTCTGAATTTAATCAACAAACCAGTAAGCTTGAGCTAAATATAAATAACAACCAGGTTTATAGTTGCTGTGTGTCACACTCTCATGGTTTGGTAGGCGTGGCCCTAAATATTAATAATTCGCTATTTGGTTTTGATATTGAAAAAATCAGTTTAAAACGACCATTTGAAAAACTCGCAAAGCACTTTTATGATGCTGCAGAAGTGGCACTTATAACTAAGCAACCATGCACAGCTTCTAAAGCGGCGACATTTTTCAGACTTTGGACATTAAAAGAGGCATTAGCAAAAGCAACCAGCCGCCCTATTGCCCAGCTATTAAGCCCCAATATATTTTGTGAGCTTGGCAACTCGCAGTTAAGTGCAATTAGCACCGCATTAACAAACGATGTAAACGAGCAGTTTGATATAAGCGTTGTGGCAAAAAAAAGCACCGACTGGCAGTGCTCATTTATCTCATTTGCAGCGTTAAGCAGCAAGCTCGCCTTCAAGTAGTCGGCTATGAATAGCTTGAACCACAGCATCAGACTCACTTTGCTCAACTAAAAAGCACAGGTTGTGTTTACTCGCACCATGACAAATAAGACGAATGTTAAATTCGCTCAACACCTGCATTAAATTCATTTCGTGCTGACGCAATACAATTTCAGACCCAATAAGTGCTACTAGGGTTAAATTGTTCTCAACCGATACATGGCAAAACTCAGCGAGTTTATCTAAGCATTCTTGATCTAGCTCTGGGCGTGATGCATTAGGCGCATTATCAAGGGTAATTGCTACACTAATTTCAGAGGTAGTAACCAAGTCTACCGAAATATTACATTCACTTAAAATAGTAAAGATACGCGCTAAAAAACCACTCGCTAATAGCATTTCTGGGCTTTTAAGGGTTAATAATATTTGGTTTTTACGTTGCGTGACCGCACGAATACCTGGTAGCTGCGATTTTTCACGTTCAATCCAAGTACCACCACGCTCTGGCTCTGTGCTTGAGCCAACAAACACATTTATATGGCTTCGACTGGCTGGCAAAATTGTAGCTGGATGCAACACTTTAGCGCCAAAAGTGGCCATTTCTGCCGCTTCATCAAAGCTTAAACGCGCAATAGGTGTGGCTTTTACACACAAACGCGGATCGGTGCTAAAAATACCCACTACGTCGGTCCAAATATGCACACTCTTAGCGTTAATTGCTTCAGCTAACAAGGCGGCACTGTAATCAGAGCCACCGCGACCCAGTGTGGTGGTTACATTGTTTTCATCGCTGCCAATAAAGCCCTGAGTAACAATTACATTGTTCTCTAGTAAGGGAATTAAATGCTCTTTAGCTGCAAGCGCTGTGGCGGCTACATTAGGCGTGGCTTTACCAAATTGGCTATCGGTTTTAAGCACCTGGCGAACATCAAAACGCTGCGAATTTAAGCCCTTTAAGCGCAATACTTGAGTAAATAAATACGACGATAAACGCTCGCCAAAGCTGAGTAACTCATCGTGTTGCTGCTCTGTTGTCAGTATTTGATGTGCCAGTGTTTGGAAGTCATTGAGGGTGTTATTAAAACCAAGCGCTAAATCATCATCTAGGGTCAGATCAGTTAAAATTGCCTGCTGAATAGCAAGTACACCGTCAACATGCTGTTGACGTTCAGCGGCATCAATATCGGCTTTACAAAGTGCCACCAAGTGATTAGTTACACCGGCGCTGGCGCTCACTGCAACAATTCGAACGCTGTTATCATTTACAATGATTTCGCTACAACGGTTCATCGCCTCAAAGTTAGCAACGCTGGTGCCACCAAATTTGGCAACAATGTAATCTGATTTTGTGCACTGTGAACTATGTGGCACTGATTGGGTAGTCATTTCGTCTCCTTTCGCGGCATCCAAACCGCAATAAAACAAGAAGAACTTGGCAGGAAATAAAGATAAGAAAAATCTACTGCCAGAAGCTCTCCACCTAAATTGGTGACAGTTTTGAGGATTCAGCCCCATAAACCGAAAAACAATGGTAACGACCCATTATTTTCCTCGGCGAGTACTTCCCTCCTTAATGGTCGCAGGCTGTCGTTGCCTCACATTAAGTACCTAAGTATCGCACCTCTTCTGAATGTATTATTAACCTGTGGCTAATAAAACAAAACCGCACTAAGAGTGCGGCTTTGAAAGTTATCGTTTAGACGTCTAGCTGTCAAGTCGTTTTATTATAAAATCAAATAAAACTACCCATAAAGTAAGAGCCAGCATAACCAAAGGTGTAACACACTAACAAATACAACGACAAACGAAGGTAACTTGCAAAAGTAAGTTCTTTAACCTTACTCATAGCAATAATACCAGCCGCCGAACCAATGATCAGCATTGAACCACCCACACCGGTTGCATACGTAAACGACAACCAATGCTGTTGACTCATTACAATGTCAGCTTTTAGTAACGCAGCCGTTAGTGGCACATTATCAACACCGGCCGATAAAATACCCATTAAGTAGTTAGCGTACTCTGGCGCCATTACTGTATACAAATTAGTAAACTGGCTTAGCACGCCGACTTCTTTTAATGCGCCAACAAGTAATAACACACCTACGAAAAACAATAAGGTGTCGTACTCTATGTCACGTATAAAGTCGATCATATCTTTATTGATGTCTTTTTTGCGCATTAAAAATTGCGCGACTAAAAACATAATAGACAGGCCGAGTAAAAAGGTAAGTAATGGCGGCACACTATATAAAACACTTAAAGTAAGGGTAGAAATAACGGTAGTGAAGAAAATAACAGCGATAGTAATGTCGGTTTTTTCAATGCGTTTAAATTTAGTCTTTTTAAACTCTAACTGCTTGTTCATACCAATTGATAATAAAGTAGCCAGTAATAATACGCTTAATAATGCAGGCACAATTAACAGTAATAAATTGCTAATTGTTACTTTACCATCAAGGAAAATCATAAGTGTGGTTACATCACCTGTGATAAGTGATACACCCCCTGAGTTCACTGCAAATACAATTAAGGTGGCGTACTTAACTAGTTTTTTGGCTTCAAGCTTTAATGACATTATAACAGCCAAGGAGATCAGTGTAGCTGTTACGTTGTCGGAGATAGATGAAAATACAAATGCAAAACATCCTACCAAAAACATTAGCTTTCGTTCACTAATACTGGTTGGCATTATCCGATTCACAACATTTTCGATAAGTCCCTTGGAGTTTAAATAGGCAACAAAGGTCATTGCGGCCATTAAAAACAGCCATAAGGAAGCAATTTCTAAAATATTGTGGTCAAGGAGGGTTTGAATCGTTTCAGGGCTTTGCCCATTAAGAGGAAAAATAAAGGAGATAATCCAACAAAGTGTACCAAAAAATAATGTCGTTTTGGCTTTGTTTACGTGAATCACATCCTCAATAACGATAAGCAAGAATGCAATCGCTATCAGCGTCAGGATAATCGAGGAAACCATGATATTAAACAACCTTCGGGTTTAAGTAAAAATTGAAACCATGTAAAAAATAGAGGTACACACTCTATGTGCCTATATTCGGCGCGGATACTATCACTAAGCGAGTGTAAAAACTATTATTAAATCGTCGCAAAAACGAATACCATATAAGTTCAAGAAATATAAAATAACGAATACTAGGATGTTGTAACGCCTTATGATCCCAGCTAAAAAGCTACTTAATACCCTCACTGAGCATTGGGGTGTATTAGAGCTATTATTTAAACGCTTTAAAATGGCCGACTTTAGTATTAAAGATTTACAAAATGCCATAAAACAAAAGCAACCGACGTGGAATAATGAGCGTATTTATAAAGAAACCAATCGGTTATTAAATCAAGAAATCATTATTCCCTTGGCTAAATCGTCACAACTAGAAATTAACCGTGCCATTGCGGACTTTGCTACCTTTTTACTTCAAGAAGAACATTTAGGCTTAGCACAAGAAATTAGTGTATTGGTTGATGATTTAGCTCGCTTAGGTAACCGGCTATCTAATGCCGGTGAAATGGAAGATTTTGATGATTTACGTCGCTTTAGCCGCATTATGGATGATCGGGTTCGTAAAATAATTAAGCTGTTTTTACATAACGAAAACGCCATTTTAAATATTGTTGAGCAAGCCAAATCAAATAACGCGGTGCAATCGCTGCAAAAGCGCTATAAAGCCGTGATAGAAGCATTTGATGAATATATAGAACCCATGCTAGAAATGGTCGATATTAGAGGCGACTTTCATGCCTGTTTTACTCTAATTGAGCAACAAATTAGCACCCAAATAGAACATATTGAACGCTCAGGCAAGGCGTACAGTGATAAACGTATGCTTGAGCAATTACGTACTCGTATTCTCGAGATGCACCTAGTTGGCCGGACAAGCTTACGTAAAAGTGCCGACATGCTAATGCCACTGCGCGAAGAGTTGCGCCGTAATAACCTTATTACCCGCCAAGCGGCAAAAGTATTAGGGCTAATTCGTAAAAACGGGGTGGATAATATGCTCAGCGCCGTGCAACCCCATTTTGTAAGCGATGCGCAAAAGTATTCATTGGGTCAACAGCGTCATATTGTTGCCTATATGGCAAGCTTAGCTGAGTTTGAACACCACGAGTATCAGCTACCAGAACAAAATGATGTGCCCGCGTTTGTCACGCCAAACATTCCTGACTACCACGATGTAAAAGCTCAATTTACCAAGCGCTTTAAAAAGCAGCGTAAAAAACCACAGCCTTTGCTGCAATTTTTAGACGAAAGCTACCCTGAGCTTGAAGCCGATGAAATGCTGTTTTTGTATCAAAAGTTGGTAAGCGATAGCACCCTAGAAATTAGCCAAAGCGATAAAAAAGCCCGCGTTAACATTGCAGGCCAGCACTTTAATTTATATCCCTTTAATTCAGAGCCTCAGGCTGATAAAGCCGAGCACGAGTAATTACCATGACCCATATAAACTTAGATGAGCTTTCTCACTTACAAGCCATTAATAAAAAATTAGTCGCCGGTTACCACATTTGCGAACAAGACACCGTAATGTGGCAAGAGCTTGACCAACAAATAGACGCTTATACTGCCTTATTTACAGCATTAGGCCACGAGTTAAAACACGATAGCCGTGGTTTTTATTATTTTGCCAGCGATGAAAGCACCCCAAACATGGGTAAAATTTCCCGCGCTGTAGCGCTCACTATTTACATTTTAATAGAGCATTTTGCCAATACAGGTAAAGACCCAATGCGCGCATTATTTGACGAGCCAAACGACTTAGAGCTCATGCAAACCTTGGTGCAACTTAATAAACATTTATTTGATCAGCTTGAGATATTCTCGGGTTCTGACTTACGAAAAGATGTGTATTTACGCATGGTGCGTTTAGGTCTTGCCCGCGAAGTAGAAGGTGGCTTTATGTTGCAAGCCCCTATTCACCGCTATATTGATGCCTTAATGGAAGTAAACGAAGAGACCTTTATTAGTGAGGACGAGCAATGAAAAATTTATACGGACTGAGTAAACTCGCCCTACTAAATACCGCAGGCTATGCAAAATGTGTGATCCCACTGGATAAAAGTAGCTCGATTTGTGCGCCTAACAACACGGGTAAAAGCTCAGTAATTAATGCACTGCAATTTCCGCTAATTAACGATTTACGCCTAACCGAGTGGGATGGCCACGATTTAGATGAAACCCGTAAGTTTTATTTTTCATCAGATCAATCGTACATTTTATTGCAAGCCGATTTGCCCCATGGCTCAGTCGTCATTGGCGTAGCCGGCTTAGGTAAAATTGCCGGTTATGCACACCAATACTTTTGCTATCAAGGTAAGCTTGATTTAGCCCAGTACACCCAAGGCAATACCATTATTAAGTTTACCAAGCTGTTTAATCACTTAAAGCAGCAAGGTTTCAACCCGATAGAGCTTAAGGCACAAGAATTAAACGCTCTACTGACTGGCGGAGCAACGCAATTTGACGGTGAGATCAATTTAAAAATGATCCCCCTTAACAACGTTCAAGACTCTGCAATATACAAAGAAATATTTCGTCGTATTCTTAATTTACATAAATTAGGCGCAAACGACGTTAAGCGTTTTATGTTGCGTGTGTTTGAACGCCATATGTCAAATTCTAAGGTCGACTTTTACGAGGTTTGGCGCCGTTCGTTTGATAAAGTAAACCGCGCAAAGCGTGAATTAAAAGCGCTAGAATCAATGCAAGAGCCCATAGCCGCTCTTGAATCTATGCTTGAAAACCAAACCGTGCTTAAAGGTAAACTAGCAGCATATGCGCCAAAGATTGACCAAGCACTGATTGACTTTGATGCTTACCAAGAAGAGCAACTAAGCGAGCTCAGCATCGCCCTTGAAGACATTGAGCACGAAAAGCACGAGTTTGAACAAAAGCAAGGGCTATACGTGCAACAATCGCGCGATATAGAGCGCAAGCAAACTCAAATTGAACAATGGTTTTTAGATTTCAACGCCCTTAAAAGTGAGTTTGAGCTGGTTAATAAAGCCACGCTAAAAAGCAACCTAACGCAGTTAAAAAATGACTACGAGTCGTTGTCACACTCTATTACGAGTGCTCAAGGGCAAAGTCTGCACACCCTTGATTACCGTATTGGTGAAACACAAAAACAAATTAAAAGCTTAAAGTTACAACTTAAAAACTTAGAATTTAATTTATTCACCCGTATGCGTGAAGACTTATCACTGAAAGAAGTAGAAGAAATATCGCGGCTATTAAACCCCGATCTTCTCTCCTTTGCCACCACCAGCAATGGCGATATAACCATTGATGACGAAGATGCCTTTGGTGAATTTTTATCACAGCTGAGCGAAAATGTTAAAGGCGGTATACTCACCCTACCTGGTGCCAGTATTAAACTTAAAAAGCTCTCACCAGTACAAATGCAAAGCGGCGAAAATAAAGAGCAACTGAGCGCTCAGTTAACCGCGCTTGAGCAATCATTAAAAGAGTTTAAACAACAGCGCGAAGTGGCCGCCAATGTTGCTGATAAACAAAAAGAAAAAGACGCGCTATACGAGGAGCTCATGAGTGCAGAAAGCGCACTTAAACGCTTAGAGCAATTTGAAGTGATGCAACAGTCGGTTGACGCCCAAGCAATGCTAAAAGAGCAGCTTTTAGCCGAGCGCGAACAAGTTGACGATTACCTACAAGATATTCAAAAAAACAGTGGCTCAATTGCTGATAGACGCTCACTAATTAAATCTAAGCAGGCACAAATTAATCGTCAAACAGAGCGCTTACGCCAAGTTAAAACCGAGCGTATTGACCACACATTAGATTTATACAGTGGTAAAGTAACGCCTTATATGATTGATATAAAAATCGATTTTGATAATTTAAGCGATTTAATTCACCACTTTAATAAGGACTGCCAAGAGCTACGGAACTTCGATATAAATGTACGTAATACCTATATGCATATTTATAATGCCGGTATCACTAAGTTTGATAACGAAAACGATGAGTTTAGTAAATATCAAAAGCTTATTAGCGCGTTTCATAACATTGATAACGAGCGCGATGCAGTTGAGCGACAAGGTCGCGTTGCCCTCACCGAAGTAGCCGCTACTATTAAAGGACTGCGCGAAGATTTAGACCGCTTACGCCGTGAAATGAATAGCTTTAATAAAGGCATTAGCCAGCACCGCATTTCAAACCTGCAAGCGTTTAAAATTAATATTATCCCGCGCAAAATGTTGGTAGATAGTATTGATACTATTATCAGTACCTCTAACCAATTTGAACAAGGCGATACCCTAGATTTACTCAGCCAAGAACCTTACAGCGAGAGCGCGGTAAACGAGGCAAAAGATCATTTAATTAAACTCGCCTCAGACAAAGCAGGTCTGACCCTCACCGATTTGTTTGATATTCGTTTTGAAGTGGTTAACCGTGCAGGTGAAACCGAGCACTTTGAAAAGATAGACTCGGCTGGCTCAAATGGTACGCGTATCACCATTAAGCTATTATGTGGCATGTTGTTTATTCGTTATTTATTAAGCGATCAGGAACAAAACTTATACCGTATACCTATTTATATAGATGAAGCGGCTGATATCGACCCGCAAAACCAAAAAGCAATTATAGAAACCGCCTTGAGCTTTGGCTTTGTGCCAATATTTGCCTCGGTTAAACCACAAATAAGTTGTGATTATATTGTGCCAATTCGTTCAGTAAAAGACGGTGCACAAAACTGGGTAGATGAAAAAGATTGGATTGAGGTTGAACATAAAGCCTCTCTACTGGACTAAGAATTAATTGGCTATTCATCTTAGCCAGTTACACTTATTTTATAGATTTTAAATTACCCTCGCCCATGGTAGTTTAAACAAACGCACTTTATTGGAGCAAACGGAATGAAACACATATTTATTGTCGCAGCACTGGCATTACTAACCGCCTGTACACAAACACCCGATTGGGATTACGATAAATCAGCAAACTTTAGTAACTACAAAACGTTTGCTTGGGTAGAAAACGCGAGTCTAACCAAAGACACGAATAACTACCAAATCAGTGGGCTTATGGAAAAACGCGTTCGCAATGCGGTAAACAACCAACTAAGCCAACAATTAGGTATGCAATTAGTTGACGTAGCGCAAGCTGATGTACTTGTTAACTACCATGCAAGTGTAGATAAAGAGCTTGAAGTTGATAGCTTTAACGTAGGCTACGGTGCACGTTGGGGTTACTGGGGCACAGGCTTTAACCACGATGTAAGCGCACGCGAATATGAAGTGGGCACATTAGTGATCGATATTATTGATCGTGAGTCAAACCAATTAATTTGGCGTGGTGCTAAAGATGGTCGTTTAAAGAAAAAACAAACCCCATCACAACGTGAAGCTGCTATTAAAGAAACGGTTGCCAATATTTTAAGCAACTTCCCGCCAAAAAAGCAGCAGTAAGTTTTAATTAATATTTAAAAAGCCCGCATGTTTGCGGGCTTTTTTATGGCTTAAAGACTGTTTACCTATAAAGTAATAAGTTACACATTAACAAGATGATAGCTCAATGCTATAGTAATCATGTTACAAGGATAAAGCTTTATCAATAAGACGTTTAGTAAACGTTGTGTTTAAAGTTGTGGGATAAATTAAAGGATTAAAATGAAAGAAACGTGCCCAAATTGTAGAAGTAATTTTGCAGCTAAAGATATAAAAAATATTAACAAAAATAGTATTTTTATTGAAAAACAATGCCCTTCTTGTCAAACATGGTTTTGTTTGAATAAAACACTCATGATAATAAAAATTATTGGCATTTTTTTATTATTAATAACCAGCCTATTAAATATCTTCAATATTAAGAGTGAATACAGTCTAATTTTTTCAAGCGCTGGTTTTGTAGGAATATTAGTAGCAATCATTATTACTTTTTTTGGCCAAAATGAAGCAATCAAAAAATAAAAAGAAACCAAAAGTAAAATATGTAGATATCAGTAATACGAGAATGCTATTGAATCAAATCGCATTCTCTTTAGTATCTTGGGCTTTAGGCCTTTTATCTATTATATTTGCGATAAAATTTATACATGATGGCTATATTCTGACTCCAACAGATTACCGGGTCGAATCTGACGTTTATTTCTTTTCAGCGTCGCCGTTTACTTATCTATTATACCTTTTTCTTTACTTAGGAACTGGGATCTACTTTTTAGCTGTGCCCTATCTTTTTAGAGATATGTTCCCGCGAAAAAAGAAAAAGCCTGATAAAAATAAAAAAAAGTACAAACGAGGCAAAAATTAGTTTCATTAGTTACCAGCACTTTTTATTTAAATACGCCCCAATGAAGTTGTTATTTATACTTGTGCAATAAATCAATTGGGATATGGCAATAATCATTAGGGTGATTGGTTAAACGGTCTTGATGCTCGGGATCGCTAGGGACATAATTAGTCAGTGGCGCTACTTGTACCGCTATTTTTTCAGCATCATCACGCTGGCTAATATAGTCTCTGGTGATGTTTAAATGATTGCTGTCTTGGCTAAAAATGGCGGTACGGTATTTTTCGCCTACATCGTCACCTTGTTTATTGATACTGTATGGGTCAATAATTTCAAAAAAATAGCCAATTAATTCATTTAAGGTTACTTCTTGGGCATCAAAGGTTACTTTCACGCATTCGGCATAGCCATCGTATTCACCTTGTGTTGTGTTACTCGTGCCGTTGGCACGCCCCGCCTCAGTAGTCACTACTCCAGGTAAATACCTCATAAACTCTTGCACGCCCCATAAACAACCACCAGCAAAATAAAGTGTGTGCTGATTTAATGAATGACTCGATTGTTGTGTTTGCATAATAAAGTGACCAATGTAAATAATTTATAGGTTGCAGAGTTACTATTTTGTAACGCTAGATTTGATTATCAAATGCAGTTTTTTATCATTAATGTACAATAGCGCCCAAAATCACCCTAGCTTAGTGAGCTTACCTTATCATGTGATAAAAAATGATAGGTATTTAATTGTTAGCGCCATTGCATAAAATGAGAATAATGATATGAATCGTGCCCCGCACCTTATTATACCGGCCGTGTTAGCCAGTATTTCAACTGTTGCTTATGCAGAGCAGAGTAAAGAAACAGCAACCATAGAACAAATAACAATTGAGGCGTCACCCACTGCCAATACCTTACCCGTTGGTACATTTGATTCACCTATTTCAAATTTAGAGTACGACCCGCGTGTTGACTTGCAATCACGTAATATGGCTGAAGCACAAGCTGATGTAACGATACGCGGGGGTATTTTTGAAAATACCGGCTTTAGAGTCGGCAGTGCAACTCTACTCGACCCGCAGTCTGGTCACTACTTTGCAGAAATTCCTATTGCACCACAAATGCTAACAGGTGCTAGCGTATTAACCGGAGCCGATAACGCACTTTATGGCATGAATAGCTCTGTGGGTACTGTGTCGTTTGCTTGGAAACCAATAACAACCGGTGGTAGTGTCTCTTTGGGCGCTGGCTCAAATGACTTTAACTTACAAACAATTCATGCAGGTGTGAGTACTCCACTTGAAGCAAACGCTAATTGGCGCATTGGTTTTGAAGGTGAACATTCGCACTCACAAAGTGATGGTTCAATTGATTTTGGCGATCATGACTTTACCCGTACTTCTGGCAGAGTGCAGTTAACTGGGAGCGATTCACAAACTGATTTATTTTACGGCTTACAAGAAAAGTTTTTTGGTTGGCCAAACCTTTATACCCCATTTGGTGTAAATGAAACCGAAGACTTAGAAACTCAATTATGGATGCTCAACCATAAACAAGCCTATGCTACCAACAGTGAATTTGAAGTATCGGCTTATTACCGCAAGCATAACGACCATTATGTCTATTCAAGAGAAAACCCAAGCGCGTTCCAAGCATTTCATGAAACACAAGTAAAATCATTGGCTATTTCAGGTCGTCATGCGCAAACAAAGTCAGTTGCGGTTAATTACTCGGCGCAATATATAGAAGACAGTATTGACTCCACCACCCTTGAAAATAATTTCACTTCACGTAACTACTTTAAGCTTAGTGTATTACCAGAGTACACAGCATCACTTGCAAGTGATCAGCAACTAAGGTTGCGTTTAGGGGCTGCATTTGATAACACCAGTCGTGATGATTCTGAGCTATCACTGATTGGTGATGTTAGTTTCAATACCCAAAATAACGATGGCACTGAGCGTACATTGTATTTATCGTATGCCGAGGCAAGCCAAGTAGCAGGCTACACCGCCATTGGTGGCAGTGAGTCTGGTGGTTTGTTTAGAAGTAACGCTAACCTTGAACGTGAAACCACCAAAAGCTTAGAGCTGGGCTTATTGCTTGAGCAACAAAGCTGGCAACTTAATTCAGCGCTTTTTTATCGTAAAGATAACAACCTAACCGATTGGACATTTAACTTTGATTCAAGCTCAGCACGATTTGCACAGCCGGTTGATATTGATACCGCAGGCCTTGAATTTTTAGCTACTAAACAATTTGATAACGCAGAAATTATTGCCAGCTATGCGTACTTACATAAAACAGAAACCTACGGCGCTGAAAATATTGATGCTAGCTTTTATGCCTTAAATTTTCCTGATCACCGGTTAACTCTAGGTGCGATTTGGAACCCGACGAATGTATTAGAATTTCGAGTAGATAATGAATGGCGTAAACAGCATAGAAATGCGCTACGCCGTTCAGGTGACGAGGCGTTATTTACTCAGCTGACGTTAAAAATAACTCCACCAGCTGTGCCTAACTTCTTTATTAGTCTTGCGGCTGATAACTTATGGGATGAGTCGTTTGAAGAAATTCCAGGTACGCCAGGTCGTGGCGAGCAATATACACTAAGTGCCACGTATAGCTGGTAACTTTATCGCTCAGCGAGGGCTTACTCCACGCTGAGCTTGTTTTTTTAATTAAAATAAGAAACAGACTAGTAGAAAGCTGAATCAGAAACCTCATTTCGCAGCCCTCCCTAAGTATTCTAAAAGCGCAGAATCCCCTCCTCTGTGTACATGCATAATTGAAATAGTATGAGCAAAGAGAAGTGAATGAGAAGTAAATGAGAAATCACTAGTAACTAAGCCAAATAACTTTATTTCTAAGTCACTCACTCTTAAAGCGCAGCGCCTCTTCGCCCTCTTTGTGCATTTATAATTAAAAAATTATGAACTGAGAGAATTAAATGAGAAATAAATGAGGTAACACTAGCGACAATGTAAAGTAGATACGTAATTTTCTTCTCTAAGTATGGGTTTTAGAAACACAAAGTAAGTGTCTACACTTTTCAAACGTATTAATTGTAAATATATGTGTATTTAATACAATAAATTAGGTTAATTGCTCTAATTCGGTAATTAACGTTAATGCTTGCTCATTAGTCGTCCCGCATACATCTAACGTGGCACTAAAGTCACTGCACACTTTAGGGCGCGACTCATCACCAAATAACTTGCACAGATTTCGTTCATCCAGCTGAATACAACGTTCTCCGGCCTTTTTACCGTTTGGCATACCTGGAATTGGCGAGCTAATACTCGGCGCAATACAACATGCTCCACAGCCTAAACGGCACGCCATTGATTGTGTTTTCATTCTAACCTCAGTAATAAATTTCAATTTTTTTGTTGCTGCTTTGTACATAAATAGCGTATTTCGTTCTATTTGTAACCGCCTTGTGCAATGACTTGTTACATCTTCAAATACACTGTAAACATTTTATTGCGTATCATTAGTCCATCAGCACAATTTATGAAGGAATGCCCTGTGGCGACTAAAAAACAAATAATACTTCCGATCGCGGTCCTTGTTGGTGGCATTGGCCTCGCAGCAGGCTTTTCTGCAATGAAAAAGCCACCTGAAGAAAAGCCCCCCCAAGACATGCGTCCTTTGGTTGCAGCACAACCAGTTCACCTTGATGCAATAACCCTCGATGTAAAGTCGTACGGTATTGTACAACCAAAAGACCGCACTGAATTGATTGCTCAGGTGAGTGGCCAAGTTATTTCAGTTGCAGGACAATTTGTTGAAGGTGCCTTTGTAAAGCAAGGCGACATTTTAGCACGAATTGATCCAAATGATTACGAAGCTGATTTAATTGAAGCAGAAGCTGGCCTTGCCCAAGCAAGTTCAGCGCTTGAGATTGAACGCGCACAAGCGCATGTTGCTAAAGCCGAATGGGAACGCATTAAAGCAGACTCAAGCGATGTTACCGCATCAGCACTGTATTTACGTAAACCGCAATTAGCTGAAAAAATGGCGCGATATCGCTCAGCACAAGCAAGTGTAAAACGTGCTAAACGTAATTTAGAACGCACATATATTAAAGCTCCCTACGATGCGATTATAAACGAGCGCAGTATTAGTTTAGGCTCGGTAGTTAATCCTGGTAATAGCTTTGGCTCTCTTAGTTCAACTGAGGTCGCCGAGGTGCGTTTACCTGTTGCCGATAAAGAGCTGCAATACCTTAATAATAGTGGCATAGGTGCAACAGTTGAATTTAATGCGCAATATGCAGGGAAAGAAACCACATGGCAGGCTAAAGTGGTACGAAGTGAAGGTGTGATTGATCAAAAAAGCCGTATGAGTTATTTGGTTGCCCAACTTCAAACCCCATATGAAGGGGTTCAGCCACTTCGTTTTGGCTCATACATTAACGCTACAATTGAAGGCCGCGCCGTTAATGGCGCTATTGTCGTCCCTCATCATCTGGTTAAAAATAATAAAATTGCAGTATTAAACGATGATTTAACTCTATCATTTAAAACACTCAATATTATTCGCGAACAAGATGGCATGGTCATCGCTAATCAGGGCTTAGCAGAGGGAGAGCAACTGATTACTTCTGCCCTTGAATACCCAACCGAAGGGATGGCAGTAAAAATAGAAGATACAGTGACCAAACCAGACGTTACTCAACTTGCGTTAAAAGGAGAGTAAACGATGACCACAACTGATGAAAAAGGGTTAATTGCGTGGTTTGCGCGTAACCCCGTTGCTGCTAACCTAATCATGATTTTTGTCTTGATTGGCGGGTTGTTAACCGCGCTGACAATTCGTAAACAAGCCTTTCCTCAATTTGAAAGTAACTGGGTAAGTATACAAGCTATTTACCCTGGCGCCGCGCCACAAGAAGTGGAAGAAGGCATTACTATAAAAATTGAAGAAAACCTTGAAGGTACCGAAGGTATTAAACGTCTAATCACTTACTCTAACCGAGGCTATGCACAAGCCTGGGTTGAGATTGAAGAAAAATATGACGCCAAAGAAGCGCTAGATGAAATAAAAGCGCAAGTAGATTCAATTAATACGTTTCCTGCGGGTATGGAACGCCCTGTTGTTCAGCGTGAAAAATTTCAACAAGAAGTAATGATACTCGCGCTTTATGGTGATATGAGTTATTACCAGTTAAAAGAACTTGGTAATGATATTAAAGATGAATTACAAAACCTTCCTCATGTAAACCTAGTTGATTTTTACAGTGGCTTAGACTACGAAATTGGTATTGAAATTAGCCCTGATAAACTTCGCGAATACGGACTCACGTTTAGAGATGTTTCTAATGCGGTGCAAAGCTTTTCTACTAATATGTCGGCGGGGCAAATTCGCTCTGATACTGGCTACATTTCGATGCGTGTCGAAAAGCAAGCCTATCGTGGCGGTGAATTTGAAAAGTTACCGCTAATTACATTACCAGACGGTGCTCAAATTAAATTAGGCGATGTAGCCACCATTAATGATGGCTTTGAAGAAGGCTTACTTTATTCTAAATACAATGGCAAAAATTCACTGTCGTTTGAAATTGATGCCTCAAAAGATCAAGACATTACCGTTGTTGCTAAAGTCCTTAAAAAGTACCTAGCTGACAAAGCCGATCAACTTCCTGCAGGCGTTAAGTTATCACCCATCGTTGATTTAACCTACTACCTTGAAGGTCGCCTCGACATGATGGTCGATAACATGGTGTGGGGCGGTATTTTAGTTATGCTGGTATTAGCGCTGTTTTTACCTCTTAGATTAGCGTTTTGGGTAATGATGGGCCTACCAGTGTCTTTCTTAGGGGCATTCTTATTTATGCCTATCGGCTTTTTAGACATTACTATTAATATGGTGTCTTTGTTTGCCTTTATTATTGTTTTGGGGATTGTGGTTGATGATGCCATTGTTGTAGGTGAGTCGGCCAGTGCTGAAATTGAAAAACATGGGCACTCACTTAACAACGTTATTCGTGGTGTAAAACGTGTAGCCATGCCAGCAACCTTTGGTGTACTAACCACTATTGCTGCATTTTTACCTCAAGCAATGGCTTCAGGGCCGAGCGCTGCGTTTTCGAAAGCAATTGGTGTAGTAATTATTTTATGCTTAATTTTTTCACTGATTGAATCAAAACTAATTTTACCTGCACACATCGCAGCAATGAACCCGCGTAAGCCTAATCCTAAAAACCCATTACATAAATTACGTAATGCAGTTGATAGTGGCTTAAAGCATTTTGTTGAACATTATTACACTCCATTTATCGGTCGTTGTATCCATTATCGCTATACCGTGATTATTGGCTTTTTATGTATTTTAATTGTCAGTGCAGGACTCTTTGCCGGTGGAATGGTTAAATTTGTACCAAACCCTAAAATTCCGCATGATTTTCCGCGTATATCGCTAGAAATGAACCTTGCCTCTTCTGAGCAAGCCACGCTTGAAACAGCGCGTAAAATAGAAAATGTATTACTGAGCGTCGACAAAGAACTAGAGCAGCAGTATGGCCAATCTATGATCCGTGATTTGTCTGTTAGTCTGCGTGGTCGTACTAATGCGAGTATTATGGCCATTTTAGTAGAGCCTCACTTACGCCCAATCGATACCTTTGAGCTAAGCACTATGTGGCGTGAAAAAATGCCGCCGCTACCGGGGCTTAAAACACTCACTATTCAAGATAGTATTTTTGGTGGTGGTCGTGATGATGGCGACGTTAGCTTTAGACTCGAAGGAAAAAATGCCGACGAGTTAAAAGAAGTATCTAGCAAACTAAAAGCTAAGTTACAAAGTATGGAAGGTGTGGGTGATGTAAATGACTCACTGCAAAGTGCCACCGACGAAGTGCAACTTGATTTAAAACCACTTGCTTACAGTATGGGCTTAACCCTTGCTGATGTGGCCTCTCAAGTAAGCTTTAGCTATTACGGCCTTGAAGCACAGCGTATTCTGCGTGAAGGTGAAGAAATCAAAGTAATGATTCGCTACCCACAAAGCGAGCGTAACTCAATAAGCAACATCCAAGATACGCGTATTATCACCCCTGCGGGCGCTGAAGTTTCTTTGAGTGAAATAGCTATAGTCAAGCTAGTTGACGGCGTAAGCAGTATCAGACGTGAAAACTCAAATCGTACTGTTAATGTATGGGCTGCGGTCAATAGCGACGAAGTAGAGCCATTTGCCATTGCACAAGAAATTCGTGATGTTTACTTACCTGCACTTCTTAAAAACTACCCTGGTGTAAAAAGTAATGTTGCTGGGCGTATTCAAGAAGAGATGGAAAGTGCTAATGAACAACTACGTGATTTTGCAATCTCATTAATGATTATTTTTGCGCTACTTGCCATTCCACTTCGCTCATATTCTCAGCCACTGATCATTATGTCGGTGATCCCATTTGGTGTTGTGGGTGCTATGTTCGGTCATATGGCTTTAGGTATGACCATGAGCGGGCTATCAATGTTCGGCATTATCGCTGTAGCCGGTATAGTGGTTAATGATTCACTTGTTATGGTGGATTTTGTAAACAAAGCCCGTGCAGAAGGTGTGGCAATAAAAGAAGCGGTAATGCAAGCCGGAGCGCGTCGCTTTAGAGCCATATTACTAACCTCAGTCACTACTTTTATTGGCGTAATGCCCATTATTATGGAAACCAGTTTACAAGCAAAAATTGTAATACCTATGGCCGTATCACTCGCCTTTGGTGTGCTGTTTGCCACAGTAATTACGCTTATTCTTATACCTTGTCAGTACGTTGCGCTTGAAGATACAAAACGCATAATTCGAAAGTGGCGCGGTAAAGACCCTATTGTCGATGGCCAACCAGTAACGACCAATAGTTAATTAAGTAAAATCCCAACCAAAAAAGCTCGGCATAATTATGCCGAGCTTTTTATTTATAGTTAAAAAATAGCATTAAACTATTTGCCAGTTTTTCTCCCTACTGGTAACTTAACTCTAAACTTTGCTCTAAAAGGATTAACCATGGGCACAATTCAGCTTATCTTATTTATCGCCTTTGCCGTATTGACTACTCTGGGTTACAAAAAGAACAACCGCAATTTAATGCTTTTGGGTGCAATAACTATTTCTTTTGCATTTGTAGGATTAGAATTTTTACTTGGGTTTGATGAAGGGTTATCAGGGACTGACTATGAATAAAAAAGTAATACATTGGCCAAGTATGTCACTTTATTTGATCGCCTTATTCACGTTTATCGGTGGCATTATTGACTCCACCTATTCGAGCTTTCTCATTGCTTTTGGTTTTTGTTTTATGGGCTTTGCGAGCATTCGCTTAATCCCTGCAAACTTTCTTACTCGTAAACTAACTAGTCCTATAGCACAAACCCTCGTTCGCAAAAGAGATATAGCAACACAAATTATCGGATTGTTATTGCTCATTACAGGGTTAGCTTTATCTATGTTACTCAACATATAATTGTGTAATTAAAAATATCCTATGATGAATTCAATAAATTACTCGTTTTTATGCCTTTTACATGATGATATTTAATAATCATAATTAAGTAAGATAAAGCCTAAATATTCCCCTCAGTATAAACATATTCCTCGTAAAGGATTTGATTGGCGTTTTTTAATAATCACTGAAATTAACGTTACTAAACGTGTATTTGTTACTCGTTAATTAATATACGTTTATCAACAATCCCCTGTTTTACTAGCTGATTCAATATGTGAGCGGTTTTTTCTCTGCACACATCGCGCAATAGTCGTACAGCGGGAGTAATCGATTGCCTGCTTGGGCAAATGAGCCACAGCTCACCACAGGTATGCTGGTAATTATTCATCACAGTAACAACGCGTTTATTTAATAAGTCATCGGCAATATCTAACGCTGATTTAACCGCTAAACCTTTACCTGCAACACACCAACGCCTGACTAAATCGCCATCGTTTGAGGCACGTCTGCCCTGCATTTTTACTTTGTATTTTTTCCCACCGTCGGTAAATTCCCACACATTATTGATAATATCTTGCAGCTGGTAAAATAATCCGTGATGCTGCGCTAAATCATCTGGGTGCTCTGGCTCACCATATTTAGCTAAATAGGTAGGTGTAGCACAAAGTAGTCGCGGTACGTTGCAAATTTTAAATCCATATACACTACTATCACTGGGTGAGCCATAACGTAGAGCTATATCAACCGAGTCACGAAAAAAATCGATATTACTGTCGCTAATGTGCGTGCGCAAGCTCACACTTGGGTACTTATCCATGATTTCATCAATCCAAGGGATCACTAAGTTGCGCCCTAAATCAGATGAGGTAGCTACCCGTAACTCCCCTTCAATGGCATCATGTTCTCCTTTAAGGTTTTGCCTTGCCGTTTCAAGCACGGCCAGCGCTTGTTCGCATTGGGGAATGTATCGCTCCCCTGCACTAGATAAACGCAAATGCCGAGTGGTTCTAATAAATAATTCACAGCCAAGTGCCAACTCTACACGCTTAATAGCAGCACTGGCCGTTGCTGTGCGCATATCTAACTTGGCTGCTGCTAGCGTAATGCTTCGACACTCAGCTACTTTTAAAATCAGTTTTAAGTCATCAACCTGCATATTATCTATTTTTATTTGATAATGATTCAATAATTATGCTGTTTATTTTAAATAAAGCAAATTGTATTATGCTGCTCATACACTCAATGAACACTATTTATCAGCCCTTTTTTATTATGGAGAGACTATGACTCACCCTATTATTCGCGATCTTGAAAGCCGCCACACTGCTAAACGTTATGATGCTACAAAGCGCATTTCTCAAGACGATTTAGCGGTATTGTATAATGCTATGCGTCTTTCTCCTTCGTCTATTAATTCACAGCCTTGGAAATTTATTGTGATTGAATCTGATGCCGCAAAAGAGCGTATGCACAGTACCTTTGCTAATAAGTTTCAATTTAATCAGCCACACATTAAAGCGGCATCACACATTATTTTATTCGCTCATAATCCACAATATACCCGTGAAAACTATGGCCAAGTAATTGATGCTGATATAAAAAATGGCCGAACTCAAACAGAAAACCGCGAGCAAGCTTTTGGCGCCTTTGCGTTTGTGGATTTAAATACCGATGAGCAGGGTAATAATGCCGCCTGGACTAAAGCACAAACCTACATTGCTTTAGGCAATACTATGCATGCAGCAGCACGCTTAGGGATTGATACCACCCCGATGGAAGGCGTTGATGCACAACTGATTGGTGAGGAGTTCGCAAGCGAATTAGACGGCTACATCTGTGATGTCGCACTTGCGCTGGGCTACCATGACGCTGAAGAAGACTACAATGCTAAGCTGCCAAAATCACGTTTAAGCAAAGAACAAATTATTCAGGTTTTATAAGTCATAACTGCTCACTTTAAATAGTAAGTGAGCAGTTTATTATTACTAGGCTAGTTTTGTGACCACAGATGCACTGAGCACTTTGCCTTGTTCAACATCTGCGGTAACAGTGCATAATGCACCATTAACTAAGTTTAAATTAGGAGGAATGTGGCCAATATCGGCATCTATGATCACCGGAAATAAACACCCACCAAAAGCGGCATTTAAGCCTTGGCGATAATCAAACCCTGGATCTTGTCCTTGTAAGGTCACATGACGACCAATAATCACCCCGTTTATATCATCAAACATGCCCGCTAATTTAAGTGACAATAAAAACCTTGCAACGGTCGCTGGCGTGAGCTCTGCGCTTTCTAAATAAAGCACAATACCTTGCGAGGCATTATGCTTTTTAAACTCATGCAGTGCTAAAAAAGGCGAATCAAGCAACAGCCCAACCGTATCAAGACACCCACCAAACAATCGCCCTGACATTTCAATACTGCGTTTATCAGTGTAATTTAAACATTGCCACTGGGTTGGCGCGCTGTGATCAAATAATACGTTTGGGTTTTGTGCATAATCAGGCTTGCTATGTTGATGGTAAGTCGAGGGGGCTTGCTCAAACTCACTATTAGCCTCATAGCTTAGACTTTCAAAAATTTGTAGACAATACGGATCTTTTTCATCGGGGTGTAACTGAATTAAATTGGCGCTATGCAGTGTTGCCCAATTACATTTTGCTGTCAGTGCACAAGCAATCGTGCTGACATCTGAATAACCCACCAACCATTTAGGTTTGGCATTTTTAATTGCGCCAAAATCAAGTAACGGCAATATTTCCATTGCCAGCTCTCCGCCCATTGGCGGCATAATCGCATCTATTTTATCATCCAATAAAAACTCCATTAACTGCTTAGCATGCTGCTTAGCAGTAAGTTGAGTTCGCGGCTCGTTTTGACGTAAAAACTCCCCTTCAACAACCTCATAACCTCGATGTTTTAAGCCATTAATGACGATGTCTAACCGTGGGTGATATTTTGATTTGATCCCCGCAGATAAAGAACACACGGCGATTTTAGATCCCACTTTTAAAGGTGCTGGATACAGTATATTTGCCATATTATTTCCTTATTGAAGAATAGGTTACTACCATAACAACATAGCCTACATTTACAAACAATGAATAATAATTGACCGGTATCTAAACCAAATATAAAAACCAAGCATAAAAAAACCAGTGCTTATTGCTAAGCACTGGTTTTTATAAAACGTTAAAGTGAGTTAACTAATTAAATATACTCAACCTCAATGATTTCGTACTCTACATCACCTTTTGGCGTTTTGATAATCACAGCGTCATCCGCTTGTTTACCAATTAAGCCGCGAGCAATTGGTGAATTGACAGAGATTAAATTACTTTTAATATCTGCTTCATCATCGCCAACAATCTGATATTTAACTTCAGCGTCGGTTTCAACATTAACGATGGTTACTGTAGTACCAAAAATCACTTTACCTGTATTAGGCATCTTTGTTACGTCAATCATCTGCATGTTTGAAAGTTTTGCTTCAATTTCTTGAATACGGCCTTCACAAAAACCCTGTTGCTCACGCGCAGCGTGATACTCAGCATTTTCTTTTAAGTCACCGTGTTCACGTGCATCAGCAATATCAGATACAATTTTTGGACGGGTAACAGTTTTTAATTCGTTAAGTTCATCGCGCAATAATTTTGCGCCACGAACTGTCATTGGAATTGATTGCATACTTTTCTCACTTAATCCCAAGGCCGTGGTTACGGCCTTGGCACATTTCCTTAGTTCAATCGCAGGTGTAGTTCTTGAACAGACGTCACTTTACTGCGGTCATCTGCTTGGTTAGCAGTACAGTTAGCAAATGCCGCATTCAATGTCGTAGTATAATTGGTTTTGTGCTGCAATGCACCACGACGTAACACCTTCGAATCTTCAATCGCTTGGCGACCTTCGGTGGTATTAACGATATAGCTATACTCGCCATTTTTGATTCTATCAAGAATGTGCGGACGACCTTCATATACTTTATTTACACGGCGAACCGTAATTCCAGCATCTTCAAGTGCAGCAGCTGTTCCACCTGTTGCATCTAGCTCAAAACCAAGGTCTGTCATGGTTTTAGCTAGTTCTACAATACGTGGCTTATCGCTATTACGTACAGATAGTAACGCGCGACCACCACGTGGTAAAGTGTTGCTTGCACCTAATTGTGCTTTTGCGAACGCTTCGGCGAAAGTATCACCAACACCCATTACTTCACCCGTAGAGCGCATTTCTGGGCCACGGATAGGATCCACACCTTGGAACTTAGCAAATGGCAATACCACTTCTTTTACGCTGTAGTAAGGTGGAATCACTTCTTTAGTAATGCCTTGGCTTGCTAAAGATTGACCCGCCATACAACGTGCCGCTACTTTTGCAAGTGCTACACCCGTTGCTTTAGATACAAATGGAACTGTACGTGCTGCACGTGGGTTTACTTCGATTAGATACACGTTGCCATCTTTAACCGCAAACTGCGTATTCATCAAACCAACTACGCCAAGTTCAAGTGCCATATCAGTTACTTGCTTACGCATCACATCTTGCACTTCTTGCGTTAGCGAGTGAGCTGGTAATGAACATGCTGAGTCACCAGAGTGAACGCCTGCTTGTTCAATATGCTCCATGATGCCGCCAATAATCACTTGCTCGCCGTCGCAAATTGCGTCAACGTCAACTTCTATTGCGTTATCTAAGAAACGGTCAAGTAACACTGGCGCTTCATTTGATGCAGATACGGCTTCGGTCATGTAACGACGTAAGTCTTGCTCATCGTATACAATTTCCATCGCACGACCACCTAATACGTACGAAGGACGCACTACCAGTGGGAAACCAATTTCAACTGATTTAAGTAGTGCTTCTTCAGTAGAGGTAACCGTCGCATTTTCTGGCTGCAGTAAGTCTAAACGCTCAACAAGTTGTTGGAAACGCTCACGGTCTTCTGCACGGTCAATTGCATCAGGTGAAGTACCAATTACAGGTACACCGTTAGCTTCAAGCTCACGCGCTAGTTTAAGTGGTGTTTGACCACCGTACTGCACGATAACGCCTTTTGGCTTTTCAACACGTACAATTTCTAGTACGTCTTCAAGCGTAATTGGCTCAAAGTATAAACGATCAGATGTGTCGTAATCGGTAGAAACCGTTTCAGGGTTACAGTTAACCATGATGGTCTCGTAGCCGTCTTCGCGAAGCGCAAGGGCTGCGTGTACACAACAGTAATCAAATTCAATACCTTGGCCGATACGGTTAGGACCGCCACCAATTACCATGATTTTATCGCGGTCAGATGCGTTAGCTTCACATTCTTCATCGTAAGATGAGTACATGTAAGCAGTGTCTGAGCTAAATTCTGCGGCGCAAGTATCAACGCGTTTGTAAACAGGTACAATATTGAGTTGATGGCGCTTTTTACGAATTTCAGCTTCTGACACACCAGCAATTTCTGCAATACGCGGATCTGCAAAGCCTTTGCGTTTAAGTTTACGCAAGAAGTCTGCATTTAAGCCGGCCATACCGACTTCTGAAATTTTAGCTTCATCTTTTAGGATGTCTTCAATTTGTACTAAGTACCAAGGGTCAATCTTAGTCAGTTCGAACACATCTTCAACACTCATACCATGGCGCATTGCATCGGCAATGTACCAAATACGCTCTGCACCTGGCTCACGTAATTCACGAATGATTTTTTCTTTTGCTTTCGGGTCGTCAAGCGCCACAATTGGGTTAAAGCCCGTTGCGCCTACTTCTAAACCACGTAATGCTTTTTGTAATGACTCTTGTTGGTTACGACCAATCGCCATTACTTCGCCTACTGATTTCATTTGCGTCGTTAAACGGTCGTTTGCACCGGCAAATTTTTCAAAGTTAAAGCGAGGAATTTTTGTTACCACGTAATCGATTGAAGGTTCAAACGATGCTGGTGTTTTACCGCCAGTAATATCGTTTTGAAGCTCATCAAGTGTGTAACCTACAGCCAATTTTGCTGCAATTTTAGCAATTGGGAAACCCGTTGCTTTAGACGCTAGGGCCGATGAACGTGATACACGTGGGTTCATTTCAATGATAACCATACGTCCATCAACTGGGTTTACACCAAATTGTACGTTTGAACCGCCGGTTTCAACACCAATTTCACGCAATACGGCCATAGAGGCATTACGCATGATTTGGTATTCTTTGTCTGTTAATGTTTGTGCTGGCGCAACAGTAATTGAGTCACCTGTGTGCACACCCATTGGGTCAAAGTTTTCAATAGAACAAACGATGATGCAGTTGTCTTTTTTGTCACGAACAACTTCCATTTCGTATTCTTTCCAACCAATTAACGATTCATCAATTAATAACTCGCTGGTTGGTGAAAGGTCTAAACCGCGCTCACAAATTTCTTCAAACTCTTCCATGTTGTAAGCCACACCGCCACCGGTGCCGCCCATTGTGAAAGAAGGACGAATAATACACGGTAAGCCGATTCGGGTCATGGTATCGCGAGCTTCATCCATTGAATGGGCAATTTCAGCACGTGGACATTCAAGGCCGATGTTACGCATAGCAACATCAAAACGCTCACGGTTTTCTGCTTTATCGATTGCATCGGCTGTTGCGCCAATAAGCTCAACGCCATGCTTTGCCAATACACCGTGCTTATCTAAATCAAGCGCACAGTTTAATGCCGTTTGACCACCCATTGTAGGCAGTACAGCATCTGGCTTTTCTTTTTCAATAATTTTTTCTACCACTTCCCAGTGAATTGGTTCGATGTATGTTGCATCGGCCATTTCTGGATCAGTCATGATAGTGGCTGGGTTTGAGTTAACTAATATAACTCTATAGCCTTCTTCTCTTAGTGCTTTACACGCTTGAGCACCAGAGTAGTCAAATTCACAAGCTTGACCAATTACAATTGGGCCTGCGCCTAAGATAAGAATGCTTTTTATATCGGTACGTTTTGGCATTATTACTCCGGTTAAATTAGTGGTTACGCGCTTGCATCAAGTCGATGAAGTGGTCAAATAATGGGGCTGCATCGTGCGGACCAGGACTTGCTTCAGGATGACCTTGGAAGCTAAACGCTGGTTTATCTGTACGGTGAATACCTTGTAATGTACCGTCAAATAACGATTTGTGCGTAGCACGTAAGTTATCTGGTAATGTGGCTTCATCTGCAGCAAAACCGTGGTTTTGTGCAGTGATCATTACAACATCGCGGTCAAGATCTTTAACTGGGTGGTTACCACCATGGTGGCCAAACTTCATTTTTACTGTTTTAGCACCTGAGGCAAGTGCTAGTAGTTGATGCCCTAAACAAATACCAAAAATTGGCGTGTCGGTTTCTAAAAAGGTTTTAATTGCATCAATGGCATAAGTACATGGCTCAGGATCGCCAGGGCCGTTTGATAAGAAAATACCATCTGGGTTTAAGGCTAGTACGTCAGCGGCAGAGGTTTGTGCTGGGACAACGGTCAGTTTACAACCACGATCAACAAGCATACGTAAAATGTTACGTTTAACACCGAAGTCGTAGGCAACAACATGAAACTTTTCATCATCAGCGTGTAAGGTTTTAAACCCCTCGCCTAATGTCCAGCTTGATTCGCGCCACTCAAAATTTTCCTTGGTTGAGACAACTTTTGCTAAATCCATACCTTTTAAGCCTGGGAAGGCTTGCGCGGCTTCGAGCGCTTTTTTCTCGTCTAGTTCGTCACCAGCAACAATACAGCCATTTTGTGCGCCTTTGTCACGCAAAATACGGGTTAGTTTTCTGGTGTCGATGTCCGCAATACCTAAAATATTACGTTCTTTTAAGTAATCATCTAACGATTGCTCGTTACGAAAATTACTTGCTAGCAGTGGCAAATCACGGATCACTAGGCCTTTAGCCCAAATGTGACTCGCTTCTTCGTCTTCGCTGTTGGTACCCGTATTACCGATATGTGGGTACGTCAAAGTTACGATTTGTTCCGCGTACGATGGATCAGTCAAAATTTCTTGATAACCAGTCATAGACGTATTGAATACTACTTCACCGACTGACATGCCGTCAGCGCCGATTGCAGTACCGCGAAACACTGTGCCGTCTTCTAGGACTAACAGAGCGGATTTAGTCAAGTTAAACCTCCTAACAGTAAAAAACGGGAGTAAACAAATTGCTTAACACCCCGCCAATACCCAAATAATTGGTCAAAACCTGATTTCTGTGAGCTTAAATTGTTTTACGCAGTCTTAAATGATGCCGATGTAAACCACTAAACCTTCATTCATTTTTCTTGCCTAAAACTCTTTTTATTCCCACACAAACCCCGGTTTTGCTAACCATATGAGTATAATTGGAAACACGCATTTAGTAATTTTTGGCAAATTGGCTGCATTCTACATGAAGTTGGCTTTTAGGTCTAACGCTAATTAGTAAATTGCAATAAATAAGTGGTTATAACAAAAAACCACCTCAAAGCGTTAAAAAAGGAACTTAACTACTTTAAATCTAGCACATCTTGCATATCATAAAGTCCTGCTGGTTTATTTTTCAACCACTGCGCAGCTCTTATAGCACCTAGGGCGAAGGTCATTCGAGAACTTGCTTTATGGGTTAATTCAAGTCTTTCGCCCATTGTAGCGAAGTAGGCCGTGTGTTCACCTACTATATCGCCGCCTCTTAGCACCGAATAGCCAATTTCATTTTGTGATTTGGCCTGCTCTATGTTGTTACGATCATAAACAGCAACCTCATCATGATCCCACCCTTTAGCCTGTGCAATCGACTCGCCAATAGCTAATGCTGTACCCGATGGCGCATCGATTTTATGGCGATGATGCGCTTCAAAAATTTCAATATCTAAATCATCGCCTAATTTTGTCGCTGCTGTTTGCACTAAGTTAAGCAGTAAATTTACGCCCACGCTATAATTACGCGCAAATACGATCGGGATATGTTTAGCGGCATCTGTTAATAGAGCCATATCATCATGAGTTAAGCCAGTGGTGCCAATTACCATAGGTGTTTTTTGCGCAACAGCTGTTTTTAAGTGATTTCTCATGCCTTGTGGAAGGGTAAAGTCTATAAGCACATCTACATTTTCAACTTGCTGTTCACTGCTAAAGTGAATGTCTTTAGCTGCTGCACTATTAAGTTGATTAACCGATAGACCGACTAACTCAGACTCACTGCGTACATAGGCCGCCGCTAATTGTGAATTTTTATTGATTGTTGCTGCTTCTAAAAGTGCCAGGCCCATACGGCCATTAGCACCAAACACACCTACTCGATTCATCTTTTTACAACCTATGTATTTTTTAGTTAGCTAGATTTTATCTAAAACTCATGTAATAGTCAGGAAAGCTTATAAAAAAGCTTCGATTATTTTAGGGTCTGTTGACCTTTGCGGATTAAAATTTGTTTAAACTAGGAGCGGTTTAATCGTGGCGCGAGGTTTGTAACCTAGTGGGCTAAGTAAAAACCGAGCAAAGCTTCCGCGTCCTGCTCACGCCCCTTACCTACATCCATGTAGGCAACAAAGAGTAAATCGCCCCTAGGAAGAACCCGAAGGGC